>CAZBBZ010000013.1:0-18228 GCA_964489925.1 uncultured Rhodobacterales bacterium | reverse complement strand
CGCGGTTTCAGGGTGCTCAGTTTAATCCCGACTTGGTTGGGTTTCACGGACAGACACTGGCCCATGATCCGGATGCGGGGCGTACATTGCAAGCAGGGGACGGCGCTCGATTGGCGACCGCTTGGGGAGCGCCAGTGGTGTGGGACTTTCGTAGTGCAGATATGCTGGCAGGCGGGCAGGGCGCACCACTGGCCCCGCTGTTCCATTTCTATGCGCTAAAGGCGAAAGGCGTTTTAGGGCCGGTAACCGTTCTGAACCTAGGAGGTGTAGGCAACGTGACGTGGTGCGATTTGGATCGAGACGCGCCACAAGATGCTCAATCGATCCTTGCTTTTGATACCGGGCCTGCGAATGCCTTGATGGATGACGTGATGCGCCAGCGTTTGGATCAGAGCTATGACAAAGACGGGCGATTGGCAGCAAGTGGGACGATCGACCAAGGCATTGTGAAAGCCGCGCTAGACGATCCGTTCTTCGCAGCCCCAGCACCGAAGTCACTGGACCGGGACCACTTCGCATCCCTGCTTGATGCAGTGAGCGCGCTTGAAACTAAAGATGCCTTGGCAACGTTGAACGCCGTGACCTGCGCCACGGTCGCGTGCGCATGTAGCCAATTCCATAGGCCTGCAGAACAATGGTTTGTAACCGGCGGCGGACGACGCAACCGCAGTTTGATGGCAGGGCTTGCGCAGGCACTACAAACCCCTGTGCGCGATATTGATGAGTTGGGGTTGAACGGGGATATGTTAGAAGCCCAAGCCTTTGCTTGGCTGGCCGTGCGGGTGCAACGCGGCCTTCCAACAAGCCTGCCAAGCACCACAGGGTGCAACAATCCAATCTCGGGCGGAAAAATCTCGCAGCCAAGCACAAGCTGACAAGGAACTGTCACACTTCGTCATGATAATGCGGCCATGATATAGGGGCTTGTAGGGAGTGGCTGACTATATATAGTCAGTGTCATGAGGCAGCTATGACAACAGACATAAGCGATACTTCAGATCTGGACTTTAGCCAGAATTTTGTGCGTCATGCGGCGGGTCTGCGCGATCATCCCGCGCTTGTTTTGAACGCAGATTTTCGCCCCCTATCATACTTTCCGCTTTCGGTTTGGCCTTGGCAAGATGCTGTAAAAGCAGCATTTCTAGAGCGCGTGACCATTTTGGCGGAATACGACACGCAAGTTCATTCCCCATCCATGAGCATCAACATCCCGTCCGTGGTGGTTCTAAAAGATTTCGTAAGCCCCGCAAAAAGCGTGGCCTTTACACGGTTTAACCTGTTCTTGCGTGATGAGTTCTCTTGCCAATATTGCGGCTCCAAGGGTGATATGACCTTCGATCATGTTATTCCCCGATGTCGGGGCGGGCGCACCACTTGGATCAATGTGGTCGCGGCTTGTGGCCCTTGTAATTTGCGCAAAGGCTCACGGACGTTACGCCAAGCCAATATGTCGCTGAAACGTCCACCTGCGCCACCTGCACCGCAAGACTTGCACAATGCTGGACGAAAGTTTCCGCCCAATTACTTGCACGAAAGCTGGATGGATTTTCTCTATTGGGATGCCGAGCTTGACGGCTAGTTGACGCGCGCGCGCTGATAGGCACCGATCCAGATCACTGCCAACACAAGCGAAAATATCGCATTCCATCCGGCCATGGAAATGCCTGCTAGTGCCCAGGCAATTTCATCACAACGCACAAGTGGGGCTTCTAGGATGGAATTTAACAAATCTTCGGCTGATTGCGTCCCAATTGGGCCAGAGGTGCAAGTATCCGGCCCTGCGAAAACCCCTTGTTCAACCCCTACATGATATGCGCCAATGCCTGCGGTGACTAAGGCTGCAAAACCGCCCAAGAGCAGCACCAATGGGGCCGGCACAATCCAAAATGCCAGACCCAAGCCAATCGCGATCACATGGGGCCAGCGTTGCCAGATGCACATGGCACAGGGCGGCAGGTTCCCAATATATTGGAACGCCAAGGCCCCGGCCATCAAGGCCGCAGAACCAAGCGGGGCAAGAAACCAGAGCTGTCGCATCTAAAGGAACCGCAGCGCGAGGAACCCGCCAAACAGCAAAGCAATCGCAACGGTTGCCACCAATCCAAAGCGTTCCTCGATGAAGGCGCGAATAGGCGCTCCAAACTTCCACAGCAAGAAGGCGACGATGAAAAAGCGCAAGCCGCGCGCGATGACGGATGATGTCATAAACACCCAGAAATCAAGGCCGGTTGCACCGGATGTAATCGTGATGACCTTATAAGGAAAAGGCGTGACGCCTGCGAACAGAACCGCCCAAGCGCCGTATTCATTGAACTGCGCCTTAAAGGTGTCGATCTTGTCGCCCTTACCAAAGAAATCAAGCACCGGCATCCCGACGCTGTCAAACAAGCTCGCGCCAATATAATAGCCAAAACCGCCCCCAAGAACGGATGCAATCGTACAAACGCCCGCAATAAGAAACGCGCGGTTGCGCGCCGCGAGAATCATTGGGATCATCATAATGTCCGGCGGGATCGGAAAAACCGAACTTTCGATAAATGCCACGACGGCCAAGGCCACCAAAGCATAGCGCGTCTCAGCTAATGAAAGTGTCCAATCGTACAAGGCGCGTAATTGCTTCATAATCTTTTGCTCTTTTACATTTTTATTGGCGTTCAAACGGCCCTTGGCCTTTCAGTCAAGTGAATTACACATTAAATGTGGCCCAAAGTTGAAAAGGAAGCGTGATGAAGTGGCGTAATCGGCGGGGAAGCCAAAATATCGAAGATCGACGCGGATCAGGCGGCGGCGGCAAAGGCCCGGCCATTGGTGGTGTCGGCCTCATCGTTGTGCTTGCCTTGGGCTATTTCCTTGGGGTTGATGTGACACCGCTCTTGCAAGGGGGCGCTGGTACAACCCAAAGCGCGGGCCGCCCAACGTCTGAACAAGATAAAGCTGCCGGACAATTTGTGTCCGTGGTTTTGGCCGATACCGAAGAAATTTGGTCCGAAGTATTCCGCACCCAAGTTGGCAAACCTTATCGTCCCGCCACGCTGGTTTTGTTTTCTCAAGCCACCCAATCGCCATGCGGCGGCGCATCTGGGGCTTCTGGACCGTTTTACTGCCCGGCGGATCGCAAAGCCTATCTGGATACAGACTTTTTTGCGACCTTGCAGAAACGCATGGGGGCAGGGGGTGACTTTGCGGCCGCCTATGTGGTTGCCCATGAAGTTGCGCACCACGTGCAAAATGAACTTGGTGTGTTGGGCAAAGCCAATGCCGCCCGTCAACGGATGAGCAAAACCGAAAGCAACCAAGTGTCGGTGATGATCGAATTGCAAGCAGACTGTTTTTCCGGGATTTGGGCGCGTATGGCAGAGGCACGCTTAGGCTCGCTTGAAGCGGGTGATCTGGAAGAGGCGCTTAACGCTGCCAAGCAGATCGGTGATGATACACTGCAACGTAACGCTGGAAAGCGTCCGATGCCCCATACGTTTACTCACGGCACGTCTGAACAGCGTCAAAGCTGGTTTGTGCGCGGTTATAAGTCAGCGGACATCAATCAATGTGATACGTTTTCAGCGCGCAACCTTTAGGTTCGCGCCCGATTCCCTGATTGGGACAGGCGAATAAAGGCAGTTATGTCGTTGTATTTACACAGTTTTTTCGTAAATTGGGCGGAACAGACGTGAACGTAAACGGAATATACAACGAAACTCCTGATGACCTGCCCAAATCCTGCTGCAATTTGACCAGAATTGTTGACCGACAGGGGGCATTTAAGGCAAAAGCAAGTCATCGAATGTGACCGGGTGGGGGCACTGACGATATCTCCAAGGGAGGCTCGGGGGAGCCTCGCTGCGCTACCCAACGTGCGGCAAATCCAGGACCTTGCGTCCTGAGCAGAAATTGGATCGACGAGGTTGGGGGACTTCGTCTTGAGCCAAGCGGGTTCGTCTGGAAACAGACGGGCCCGTTCGCTTTTGGGGCTAAGAGTTTTGACCCCAACTCCAAAATCACACCAGCCCGATGACAACCACAAACAGGCGTCCTATATTAAGGTCAAGCAAGACCCACATGGAGCGCGCAAATGCCTGACTATCACAAAGACCACGCCGTTATTGAAACCCTTACACCCGAACAGTACCGCGTGACCCAAGAAAGCGGTACAGAGCGACCCGGCACGGGGGCATACCTCGAGAACAAAGAACCGGGTATCTACGTGGATATCGTGTCGGGCGAACCGCTGTTTGCTTCATCGGATAAATTCGAAAGCGGGTGTGGCTGGCCAAGCTTCACTAAACCCTTGGTCCACGATCACGTGGCCGAACTTTCCGACAACTCGCACGGTATGCAGCGCACGGAAGTCAGATCGACGTTCGGAGACAGCCATTTGGGCCATGTATTCCCAGACGGCCCGCAAGATCACGGTGGGCTGAGGTATTGCATCAATTCAGCCAGCCTACGCTTTGTCCATAAAAACGACATGGAGTCTGAAGGGTACGGCGCATACCTTGATCAAGTTCGAACGCCGATAAGCTAAACATCGCACATTTTGTGCGGTCGCGGGTGCGTAGTCCGGTCGGTTTTGCCAATCCAGACCGGACTACAAATTTTCCAGTGCTAAAAGAGCGTATGCTCCCCCACGCATTAATAAACTCTTTCAACAATATTGTGATTCAACGTGTTTTGCTCACAGCAGGTGTGCATCTTATCGGTGGTGGTCTCGCGGCTATTCATAGGACACGAATTTCATGACCACGGACTCACCACAAGCAATCGCACGGCTCAACCAGGTTCTTCAGGTTTTGGGTTTTGACCCGATCACGACCGTTTTTGGCACCCCAGTTTACGCACTGGACACACCAATCCCATCGTACATCTATAATTCAAAACTGGCCTTAGCAGGTATTGTCGAACGTCCTTATGTCCTGTCTCTACAAGAAATTTTGGACGAATATAATTTTGTGGCTGGTGGACGCAACGGCACGACTTCCGACGATTTTCTTGACGGCACCACCGGTGCGGATCGCATCGTTGCACGCAGCGGCGATGACATCGTTGATGGGGCAGATGGGGATGATGTCATTATTGGGGGCGGTGGTCGTGATGCGCTTGGGGGCAACTCAGGCGACGATTCAATCAACGCTGGTACTGGTAATGATTACGCAAATGGCGGCGCCGGAAATGATACGGTTTTTGGCGGCGGCGGACGTGATGAACTATTGGGCGGTTCAGGCAATGACTTTTTGTTTGGTCAAGGTGGGGCTGATCGCATCCGTGGTGGTGATGGAAATGACTCGATATCAGGCGGCAATAGTCACGACAGCCTGATGGGAGGCGCTGGCAACGACACGTTATTGGGCGACAATGGGCGCGATACGCTCAATGGCGACGGCGGTGACGATCTTTTGTTAGGGGGCGCAGGTGCGGATCAACTTTTTGGTGGCGGCGGCAATAACCGCATGTTCGGCGGAAGTGGTAATGATAACTTGGTTAGTGGCCCTCGAAACGGCGTAGAAAACTTCGGGACGAGCATTATGGACGGCGGCACAGGTTCAGATGTGCTGCGTTCCAATTCTGAAGACGGTGCCGTGTTTCTTGGGAATGTTGGGAATGATCGGAACATTGGCGGGGCAGGTGACGATATATTTGTGTTCCGCGATGGTGATGATCGCGACGTGGTACAGAATTTCGGCGTAGGTCAAACGACAACAAGTTTGTATTCGTTTAACGCCCCAGACGTCAGCTTTTCCCAAGCTGAGGGGTTTGACACGCTCGTGATCGACAAGGACGGTTACGATAGCTTTGACGATATCGAAGACCTGATCCGTGTCACCAATGACGGGAAAACCATCATCAATTTCGGCGACGGCGACCGCCTGACCTTTATCAATGAAAGCATATTTGGAGGCAGTGTTTTAGGCCTTCCAGGGGGTAATACGGGCTCAAACCTGTCGGCAGAAAATGTGATATTTGGCTCAAGCGATGACTTTATAGTTTAAGTATTTGTGGTCCTGCGATGCCTTTAACGGGGCATCGCAAGACTCGTTATGAACGATTATTTACGCGACTGACCGACGCGTTGACCCGATCGCCGTGGCGGTAAATCCAATGACCAACACCACAATGCAGATTTGCAAAAGCTGTTCATACTTATGGCCTTCGTAAAGCACAGACTTGGCCCAGCTGGTTTCCCGCGCAAAATAGAGCATCGCGCCAATTAGCGCTGCGGAAAAACTGACAAGAAAGGCCCAAAGGCGAACGCTGCGACCAAAGAATAGGCCTGCAAGCAAAATTGGCGTCAAAAACATCGATGCGGTCCCGGATACGGCAACTGCATCAAACAGGGTTTGATTGCCCCACAAGGTCAACAATGCCCCAAGAACCGCTACAACCACCATCGCCAAGCGACCGCCTAACAAGCTTTGTGTCGCCATGCCCAATTCTGCGGCGGCCAATCGAGCCGATGACGCAAGCGCGGAATCGAGTGTTGAAAGCGCTGAAACCAGCAACGAAACCATCAGGGCGGCAAATACCCAGCTGGGGAAAATGGTCGACCAAGTGCCGATCAACTGTGTCTCATATGCGGCCCCATCGAGAGCCGCTTGAATTCCAAAGAAGCCAAAGCCCAAAATGCAAAGCGTTGAAATCCAAAAAGCGTGCAAGAAGCTTTTGCGCGTTGTGTTTTCATCACTCAGAAATCCACGGTCCATCATGACCGGATCATGTGCTGGATAAGAAAAAACTTGAAGAAAAGCGACCAATAGCAGCACCCAACCGTTGTAAGGGCCAGAAACACCTTGAGCCGTCAAGGTCGCTCCAATATCGAAGCTCGGCGCGGAAATTAAAGCAACAAAAGCCGCCCCAAAGACCACTAGAAAAATAACCATTTGAATGACATCCGTGCGCAATGCAGCACTAAGCCCACCCCAGCTTGAATAGCCCAATACCAGAGCCGTAACGATCAATATGGCGATGTTCTTCTGATCGGAAAACTCGGGTAAAACCGCTACAAAAATTAGCCCGACGACGATCAAATTGGCAAAAATCTCTGACAACAGCCGTAGAGAAATGACGAGGTTATAACAGCCTTGACCGACCGGCCCGAAATGCGCTCCCAGCCAATCTTGAACCGATCCAGCGCCCGATGCCCGCAAACGCGCAACAATCAACCCGACGGTCAGGAACGATCCGTAATAAGCGGTATATGCCAGCACGCCAGCGATGCCATAGTAGTACCCGAGGATTGCCGAATTCATTAAAGAACGGGCAAAAATCCACGTCGTGACTTGGCTTAACACCAATGTCCAAAGTCCCGGCGGTGTGCCTTCCCAATCTATCCCGCCAAAGAAGCCTTCTTTTGTTATCCTTCTGGGTGTCATCAGGAATGTGACGGCGATGATGATGGCAAAAACACCAAAAATTACGGCGGGTTGCATGGGGGATTCTCCTTGGTGGCTGCCTTGCATTAACTATTTGTCGGCTATCAGGGCGGGTCAATACGCACACTACAATTGTCCGTGAATGGCCCGCTAAATTTGGGATATGACTTGCCTGTGCGCCCGTCCTGACGCAGTCTTTGTGACGCGGCAAGGGGCAGAATGATGATATTTCAAGACTTGGGAAAACTTGAGGGCGACCTTTTGATTTTTGGGGGGCCTTATTCAAACCTGCAGGCCTTGAAAGCGCTAGACCAGATCGCTGCGGATTATCCTGCCCAAAACGTCATTTGCACCGGCGATATAGTTGCTTATTGCGCGGACCCAGAAGCCTGCGTTGCCTTGATCCGCGCGCGGGGTTGGACCGTTGTTGCAGGTAATTGCGAACGTCAATTGCAAGTGGGCGCTGATGACTGCGGCTGCGGGTTTGAAGACGGCAGTGTCTGCGAGTTGCTTTCCCGCGATTGGTACGCATTTGCAAAGACACGGATAAATAGTGAAGACCGGGAATGGATGGCGGCTCTGCCGGACGGTGTAACATTTGATCACGGTGGGCAGCGGCACGCGGTTCTTCATGGGGGCGCGACAGATGTGTCTGCCTTTGTCTGGCCGACCAGCCCTGAGGCGGTATTTGAGGCAGAGGTTGCCGCCATTGGCACACCCATTGATGTGGTGATTGGTGGTCATTGTGGAATTGCTTTCGAAAAACAGGTCGCGGGTGTCACATGGTTCAATGCCGGTGTCATTGGGATGCCGCCCCACGATGGTCACCCTCAGACCCGATATGGGGTGCGGTCAAAGAATGGGTTTCGCATCGAAACACTCGATTATGACTTTCAAGGGGCGGCGGCTGCGATGACAAACTCTGGGCTGACGGGCGGGTATGATCGCGCGCTTGTCCGCGGCATTTGGCCCAGCGAGCAAGTCCTGCCGATTGAGATGCGCAAACAAAGTGTTGGTTGTCTAACCCGAGACAGGTTCAATCTAATTGGCAAGTCAAATAGCTCGCCTTTGTGAGGCGGACTGATCTTGCTAGCCTAAAAAGGGGGGTAATCAGCTACCCTTTTTACGCTTAGCGTAAGCCGCGTAAGTTGCTGCTAACAAACTCTTTGCAAACGCCTCGCGACGTCCCGTGTTTGCCGGTATGATTTGGTCCACATCACGGGTCTGATTCGATGATTTTCCTGCGATCTCTCTTAACAGTTGCGCAAGTTCGGTTGGCTCGGCCGGATCAAAGAAAAACGCGTCTTCTGCTTGTTCGCGATGCACCGAAATATCAGACAGGATAAGGCGCGAACCAAGAGATTTTGCTTCTTCAACCGAACTTGCCCAACCCTCGAACAAGGACGGATTTATCACAGCATGGGCGTTGGCATTAAGAGCCAGCACATCTTGCATAGGGATCATACCTAGATGCCTGATCCAAGGTGTTAAGCCCTGGTCGTCGACATCAGACATGAAATTTTCAAAACGTCCCGGGTCGCGATTGTCCACGGTTGGTCCGCTCATAATGATCGGTGGAATATCTTCCAACTGGCCTTGTCGTTTTAACTCGACGAGCGCTGCGAGCAAAATGGAATGGTTTTTGTGAGCCCAGAACTGGTTTGGGACATAAAAGAAAAGGGGCGGAATATTATGGCGTTCTCGCGCAGAGTCTCGGCGTGCGAAAACGTCTTCAACATCAACCAGCGGCGCGAATTGCGCGACCTCGGCTTCCTTTCCAGATGACGGATAAAAGCGCCGATATTCATTGCGAGCCGTCAAGCTAGAAAGCAATGTAATCCGGCGTCCTGTTGATTGCGCCCGAAACCCGAGTTCGCGGTGTAATCGTCCTCTTAGTGAAAAAAGATGTGGCATGAAACGATGCTGGAGATCAGGTATCCAAGCCATCGCTGGGGTCTTGAACTTATGGCCAAAAAAGCGCGCATTTTCGAAAACTACATCAATGCAATGCTCATCAAAGAGTGCGGCAGCCTGTTTGTCTTGGCCGATAAATACCGAACTTAGGGCGCGGCGGCCTTTGCCGGCACCTTCTATCCGGTTATCGATGATTAAAGGACAGGTCAAAACATCACCGAAAGATGATTTGGCAAGTTCTACTTCTTTGTCCGAAACAAAAACCTGTGCTTCGATTTCGGACGAAAGGTGATCTGCAATAACCGAGAGCACTGTTCTTTGATAATTGAGCCCGCCGCGCCACGCGGTCCCACCGATCAGCGGCATGCCCAAGCGGATCGGGGCTCTTTCAAGATGAGGGGCGATTGTTGTCATCTGGATGCGTCTATGGTTGTGCGAAACCACGCAACCAGTTCAGCCAGCCCATCTTCAAGCGATGTTTTTGGCGCAAAGCCGATAGGCAAACTTTCTGGTGCAGCAACTAGGCTTTCGGGGTCTCCAGGGCGGACTTCGCCAGAAAATGATACGGTCGTTCCGTCTTGCCAAATCGTTGCCAAAAGCGATGAAATTTCGTGAATTGTAGTGCCTTGGCTCGTTGCTAAGTTGCGATAATTGACTTTGCCTGCGCACGGGATCGAAGTTTGTAGCAAGCCTGTGACGGCGTCATTGACATTTAGCCAGTCGCGCCGTTCGTTGCCGCTCCCGCTCAGTTCAAGCGGTTGATTATCAGCCAATGACGCTAGTTTATGACAGGCATCAAACAGCAACTGTTTGCGCAGACCGGGGCCGTAAACTGAAAACACCCTGCAAACCGTAGCTCGTAGTCCAAACGCATCAGCATGCGATTGCACCAATTGTTCGGCAATCAGTTTGTGAAACCCATAAGGAGAGGTAGGTGCCAGCTTGTCTGTGGTCTTTATCTGCCCGCGGTGGTTATTTCCGTAAACCGCCGCAGAGGAAGCCAGGACCAGAGAG
Source organism: uncultured Rhodobacterales bacterium (assembly GCA_964489925.1). Taxonomy (GTDB): domain Bacteria; phylum Pseudomonadota; class Alphaproteobacteria; order Rhodobacterales; family Rhodobacteraceae; genus CAYLLD01. The sequence goes on along the minus strand of CAZBBZ010000013.1, from coordinate 7,936 downwards.
ACATCGCTGTTCAGTTTGCGAATTGCCTCAAGCACGATCTGGGTTGTCACGACGTTTGAATCAAAGTCATCTTGTGGTCGTTGAAAAGACTGTCCGACGGTCGGGCCTCCGGCAAGATGAAAGACGCGGCTCGGAGTGCCAAACTTAGTTGCGGCCGCTAGTAGGCCATTCGCATTCAGCGGATACATCGCCTCCATTTCGGTGGGATCGACGTCAGATTTTTCCGCGCGGCCAAACCCTATGACGCCTTTTCCCTGCGCTGTCGCTTGTTTGGCAAGTTGTTGGCCTATGAACCCCTTTGCGCCGGTAACCCAGATAATATCCTTCATCAACTGCTGCCCTTGTTTTGTGCAAGAAAGGACACCAGACGTCCCGGACGACGATCTATTTTGCTTGCAACTGCACCAAGCAAAGAAAAAGGAACCAACCCCAAGAGTGCGGCGACTGGTACGTGTATCGGTCCAGCACGAGCCGCGAGTTTTGTGCGCACCTCTTTTTTAGTCATGGGGTCATAATTCAAAACCGAAGCCAACGATCCAAATTCTTTGAGAATTTGAAAACCTGCATCTTCAAGAGCCGCTTTGTAGGCGGTGAGTGTGAAAGCGTTCTCGCCTCCGTAAAGATGATGCAGCGGGTGTTTTTCTAAGAAATCAGGCAATTGATCTTTCGTAGTCACAACATGATCACGAAGCGTCAGGATTGTTGCACCAGTCCGGCTCAATCGGCTCATTTCGAGACAGAATGCGTTAAGATCAGCTGCATGGTGCAAAACCTGCCGAGCAACGATCAAATCAAACCCGGCATTTTCCAGAGGAATGGATTCACCCATTGCCTCGATAACATTGATGGGGACATTGGATTCGAGCGATAATTTTCGGATCGCCCCTGCGCCAACCAGATCGCTTGGATCGGGCTCCACTGCTGTTACGTCCCAGCCGTCTTTGGCAAGCGCCAGAGATAGAATGCCGTTGCCTGCACCAAGATCGAGCGCGCGTCCCTTTGATTTTGGGAGTAGGTTCCGGACCACTGCATATTCCGCACTTTCTGCGTAGCGGAAGGCTGCCTCCGCTGGATCGCCGAAATATGCATCACGTGCGAGATTGGCCATATCTGGTTGGTCAAGGCACCACTTGACGGCTTCTTCCCACGTTTTCATATTTGGTTGTCCTCAAAAGCTAGTCTTTGATATCAGGTTTTTTGGATAAGTATCTCTCTGACAATTCAATAATTTTGGTGGTCTTATCAGTCTATTGGGTCTCTTTTGCAAAAACGGTTCCAGCGGGAATGAGCGTGTCTGGCGGAACATCTTTTGAAATTATTGCACCCGCTCCAATAATCGCGCGGTCACCAATGGTGACACCTTTCAAAATTTTAGACCCGGTTGCAATCCATACGTCATCTCCGATGATTACAGGCGCGGCGTCAATCCCATTTATGTCCTGCGGATGACCATGACCAAATATGGCCTTGGTCTGCTCAAACCGTTCTTTGGGATCCATTGGATGGCTGTTTGTATCAAGTACCAGTACGTTTGCGGCAATCAGCACTCTGTGTCCGATTTTTATCCCCGCTGTGTCTGATGACCATATCTTGCTGCCTGGCCCGCAATAGAACCAGTCCCCGATTTCTATCTGTCCCGCATGAGCAAAGACAAACAATTCACCCCGAAGCCGGGAGCAATTGCCTATGCGAATGCGAGATGGGTCATTGCCTGTGTTGATAATGCGCGCTTCGGCAAAGACGATAGCATCTTTGCCAAACTCAGCCGATCGGCCTGCTGCAATCTTGCGAAGCGATCGCGTCAAAAGTTCAGGTATTTTTAGGGCCAGCCCAGCGGCGCGTGCTGCCAGTAACTTAAATAAAGTCATCGTCCCAGAACCTTACGAAGCTTGGTTAGTCCCCAGCCAAACCACCCCCCGTTCTGTCGCCAGATCGCGGATTGGACGGCTGCAAGTTTATCGCTATCAACCCGTACATTATCTGGAAATTTTGGTGCCACAGAAAGCAATTTTTGGTTTGTACCAGAAAAATCTGCCAACACGCCACCGCCATGGCTTCCCGATCCATCCTGACCAGAATTACTGACCAGCGAGTTGGGTGGAAAAACAGTGAGCCCGTCTTCCCTAAACACGGACCAATACCATCGAATGCCCCAACTGTCCGATTGACCCTTCATCTGCCGCTGCATGAGCCAGTCATAAGGATAGTTCCCACCTAAGTTGAAGCGTTTACGCAAGTTGCGGTCCGACTGTAGGGTTTTCCAACCCTTAGCTTTGGGGTCATAAACCTTCCAAGCGCTGCTCCAGGTCGCCCAACCCCAAGTCGTTGTAAATGGCAGAACGACCGCTGTTTCCTGAGCTTTGAACTCCGGCACATCAAACATAAAGCCCGAAATCTGATAAACTGATTGGGTATCTGCGTACCGATCCAAAGCCGCATTCATATATCGCAAAAAGATCGGTGAGAGATCTAAATCATCCTCGACCACGATGACCCGCCCGTGGGCTTCCAAAAGGTCCGCAACCCCACTTGTGATTGACCGCGACAAACCCTTGTTAACGGCTGACACGCGGATATCTGCGCTGTCCCCGAGCATGTTGCGCGCAACCGCTTGGACTTCGTCAACCTTGCCTTTTGTCTCCGGCGATTTTGGACCATCAATGAAAACGGTCACTGGTGTTTCACCAAAGCCCTCACACGCACAAAGAGTTTGAAGCGTACGGCGCAAATGATTTGGGCGTGAATAGGCGAATACGGCGACTGGGGCGTTGTTACTCATTTTTCTGGTTCACGTTTGTAAGGCGCTGCGCTTTGCACAGTCTTAGTTTTACCACGTTGTTCAAGAGACAGGTACAAAACCAAAGCGGTTGTAATCCATAAAGTGCTGCTCGCGTAGAGGGCACCGGAAAATTGAGCGAGTATAAGTGATTGTAAAAATAGAAGAGGTATCCAACCGTTCGGATTTCTACTTGAGATGATTGAGCGAGCGTTCAAAGCGACGGCAAGAAATAATGCTATAATAAAAAATCCAATCACCACTCCAGTAGCCATAAAGTATTCAACTATAAGGTTGTGTGGATAATATCGATATTCAACAACTTCTATGGATACGCCAAGAACGGGATTTTGCTTTATGTGTTCAAGAGCCAACGTAAGAAGATCTATGCGGATATTGGACGACAAATCTTGTCCTGTCAGCATACTTTGAAATCTCTGCCATACTAGGACATCGTTTAAGTTGGAGTTTCCCAAAGCATAGAATCCCAAAGCAACAATTGGTATTGCCGCGGCTAGGATGAACCTAACTCTGGTGTATCCCCGTTGAAACAGAATGAGGGCGAAAATTGCGAAAACTATGCCAACCAAAGGTCCACGTGAGGCGGCAAAAACCGCTAGGGATACGCCTGACACAAACAATCCTACATTGAGGAGTTTTCCGAGTGAGATTATTCTGGGGCCTTGGATAATTTTCCACAAGCTTAACAAAGCCAAAATAGCTCCAACATTCCCCAAACTGATTGAATTGAGTTGGTCAAGTGAGCCACGCACCTGTCCTACAGCATCGGCATCAATGCCTCTTTGTGCCGCCAAAAAACTAGCAAGTGCCGAAACGATCGTCATCAGGTATGTCAAATCAAGCGCGGCGTTCAGATCGATTTTTGTTGTGAAAAGTATCGCCAATACAGGCATCAACGTCACACCGAAAAAAAACAATAGATATGTCGATGAAGGTTGCCCCAGTTCAGCTGACCTGAATATGACATCTGCAAGCAGACGGCACCCATAAGCACCCAATGTGACACACATCAACAATACTAAGGGCGTGTTTCGGTTCCACAGTGATTTGAAGTCACCTTTCAGCAGTAACGCAAGTGAAAGCGTTAGAATCAAACCACGCGTTGCAATTGACAGCCCACGTGATTCAATATCTGCATTCGCGGCAATAGCTGCAATCAAAGGATAGCCTATAATGCTGAGCGATATTACGAGAGCGCTAGTCGTCGATTTTTTTATGATCATTGGCAACGTTCGTACATGACAGGCAACGGACCTTGCTCGACTTTCAGGCCTTTTTTTGCCTCTAACATGCCAACCCAATGTTTCATTCTGTTAGAAATTAAAATGATTTTTCTTATCTGGAAAATTGGATTTTTTTCCGCCTAAGTATGGCTCAATTACCAAAATATAAAATCAGCTTGTGGTATAGTCAATGTTGCCTAAAAATTCTGCTGGTTCAAGGACCGATCGTATCGGAAAATTCATTGGGTCGCGATTGGCAACAATTAGACTTTTTCGAAGGCGAAATTTTGGAACATCAGTCTGGCAGTGACGTCACACAGATGAACTAGGATGTTGTGCCGCCAGTGTTCGATTTGGATCGTACCATTCAAATTTCGATTGTGACACATGGGTCGATCCGCTAAATGGAATAGGCTGTACGTCGAAGCCGACGCGCGGCACATCAATAGTTTAAGAATTCCGAACCTTTGGCCCTGAAATCGAAAGATTGCGGCGAATGAGCTTATTTAATTTTTTTCATAAAACAATGACGTCGCTGTTTTATTTTTCTGTTGTGGCAAGCATTGCGAGTGGCTTGACGAACGCGGCATTGGCTGGGCTTATCAGTCATCAAATTGCAATGCAGTTACCGTTAAGTGGGACGTTCATTGGCTTTATGGGGTTTATGATCGTTGTTGCGGTTTGCTTTGATTTCGCAGCAAAACAATTGCTCAACCTACTGGTGAACCGATCCGTTTCTGAGCTGCGCATGAGCTTTGCAGGGCAAGTGCTAACAACACCATTCGCGCGTCTTGAAAGCTTAGGCACGCCACGTTTGTTTGCGCTGTTAACAGATGACATCCAAGTGATAGGAATCGTGATTGCGCAACTGCCGAGCGTTTGTATTGGTATTGCAACCATCATCGGCTGCATTGCCTATCTTACTTGGTTGTCACCGGTCACGATGATTGGTTTTGTTGCGTTTAGCCTGCCAATGGTGATCGTGTACTGGTTGCTCATCAAGAGATCCAACCGGCTGTTGAAGCGTGTGATAGAGTTGCGAAACGAACTTTATGGCACCTATCGAAATTTGACTGAAGGAATGAAAGAGTTAAAGCTCCATAACCATCGCCTATCGGCATTTTATCACGATCACTTGCTGCCCATCGTTTCGTCGGGAAGGGAAGCAACGACAACTTTCCACCGGCATCATTTGTTTGCACAAAGCCTTAATCAATTTTCTTACTTTGTAATTATTTTTGGTCTATTTGCGGCCAGCTATTGGTCGGGGACTTCTTTGTCTGTTCTTGGGGCCTACGCCATAATGATCCTTTATCTGAAGACGGCAACGATGTCTTTAATTTCAGCTTTGCCAAGTTGGTCGACGTCCCAAGCGGTCATCAGTCAGGTGGAGGATTTGGGGTTCGAGCTGATTATTCCCAAGGAAATATCAGCGAACGAAGGTTTGCCGGTCGCAACATCGAGTTTTAACCGACTTGATGTGAAGTCGCTGACATATAACTACCGTGACGCCGAAAGCGAACAGGGGTTCCAACTCGGTCCGATTTCCACGGAATTTCAAGCTGGTGAGGTCGTTTTCATAACTGGTGGAAACGGTAGCGGCAAAACAACCTTTGTTAAGCTTTTGCTTGGGCTTTACGCACCCAACAATGGCCAGATTTTGCTAGACGGCAAACCCATGAATGCAGAAACTATGGAAGCCTATCGCCAAAATTTTTCCGCCATCTTTGCAGAACCATATCTGTTTCCTCATTTGATGGGTTTAGAAAATGACAGGCTAGATGAACATGCAGAGGAATGGTTGGAACGTTTGCAACTGACCCGCAAGGTAAGTGTTGTTGACGGCAAGCTAACAACAATTGATCTTTCTTTTGGGCAACGCAAGCGGCTAGCTCTACTGACGGCATACCTAGAGGGGCGCCCAATTTTTGTATTTGACGAATGGGCCGCTGGGCAGGATCCCGAATTCCGTGATTTCTTTTACCGGACTTTGGTTCCCGAGCTCAAAGCAAAGGGCAAGTTGGTTATAGCCATAACCCATGATGACCAATATTTTGAGTCAGCGGATCGCATCTTAAAATTTGATAGCGGAGAACTTGTGACCGCGTCGGCAAACGGATTTTCGGGCTGAGACTCCAGAAATTATTGTGAGCCTTGAATCAGGCTTGCAATCTACTTCCCAACGTATGTCGTCAGTTTTTTGCGGTATCCTTGCGGGCGCTATAGGATTTAGTAATAGGCAAAACTATGCGCCCTAGTCGGTTCGTAGATGCGAACTGTTTGATCTTTGATAGGTTTTTGCGAATGAGCGTGCGCTTGCCGCCTATGCAATGGGTGCGCATCGCCCGCAAGTCTTCGCGACTTTTCTGGATCAGTCGGCCAAGGCTTTTGTTGCTTTCGCCTCCCGTGCGCATCTTGACCATGACATGGGGTATATAACCCAGCCTGATTTTTCCTTTTGTCATATAGCGCAGCATAGCTTCGTAATCAGCCGCAATTTGATAGGACGTATCATAGGGTCCAAAACGTTCGTAGACCTTGCGGCGTAAATAGAGCGTAGGGTGGGGCGGCATCCAACCAAGTTCAAGATTATCTTGCGTACATTCTCCGGATACCCAGTGACGTACAACGCGGGTTGGATCATTTTTGGCTACATAATCAAGATCGCCGTAAATGCCGTCTAAGTCTGGATCTTCTAGCATCTTGGCAACTTTCGCCAGAACATCGGGGGACGCAAAATAATCGTCCGAATGCATGAAGCCAATGACGTCACCTGACGCACTCTCGATCCCTTTGTTGAGCGCATCATAAATGCCGTAGTCGGGTTGGGAGTTAATCATGGTTTGCTTGGTCGCCCGACGATGCGCTTCTTCCAGAGTTCCGTCTGTCGAGCCGCCATCCTGAATAATATGTTCAACATCATCATGGCTTTGCGATTGTACACTCTCAATCGCATCGGAAATGGTATGGCGCCTATTATATACTGCTGTAACAACTGAAATTTTCATAACAATTCCTTGAACAACATAAAAATTTTGTACCACTGAACGAGTAGTAGAGAAGGCAAATAAGTCGATAAGTAACCTGGAACAGTATTAATTGACCACAATCTGACTAATACGGCAAATTGATTTTTTGATTGGTCAGGTCGTCTTTTCAAAATACGTTAGACTTGGTCGAAAGCTTTAACCGCCACGAAAGCCAAGAACAAAAGGGATGGTCATGTAAGCGCCAACTCAGATCATACCGCTCGCAAATTGTCCTGGTTGTCTAAAAACCACGCATAGGTCCCCGCAATACCATCGCGCAACTCAATCTTTGCGCGCCAGCCCATATGTGCAAGTCGCGAGACATCCATGAGTTTGCGAGCTGTGCCATCGGGTTTGGATGAATCGAAGCTGATCTCGCCGTCAAATCCCACAACCTCTGCGATAATTTCTGCCAATTCGCCAATCGAGACATCTCTGCCTGTACCCACATTGATATGGCTGAGCATCGGTTCGGTATTGGCCTCATAATTTGCGCGGTTCAGCCCCATCACAAATAGTGATGCTTCTGCCATGTCATCTACATGACAAAACTCGCGCATCGGGGTACCTGTTCCCCAGATAGAGACTTCTTTGTCCCCGGCCACTTTCGCTTCATGGAACCGGCGCAAAAGGGCTGGAAGTACATGCGCATTTTCCGCGTGAAAATTGTCACCCGGACCATAAAGATTTGTAGGCATGACGCTTCGATAATCAACTCCATACTGTCGATTGTAGCTTTCGCAGAGCTTGATGCCTGTGATCTTGGCTATTGCGTATGGCTCGTTGGTTGGCTCCAGTGGCCCAGTCAGTAGCGCATTCTCGCGCATCGGCTGCGCGACCGCCTTTGGATAAATACACGATGAGCCTAAGAACAATAGTTTCTCGAC
>CAZBBZ010000012.1:0-18370 GCA_964489925.1 uncultured Rhodobacterales bacterium | reverse complement strand
GAGCATTGTAATTGCTCAATGGCATTTCTGTTTTACTAGGCAAGGCTCTTTCGCAACCAAGCGCTTCATTGGTTGCGCGTCTTCGGCAGAGCATATATCAGCGTTATAGTATAACATTACGATTCCGCGACCCTATACCTGATGCAAAATACAAAACCTCGCAACCTTGGTGCCACGAGCCTGCGTGCACGGCGCCGGAACAGCAATCCGATGCAAGCCTATGATGCTTTGCCGAGGCCGTTGCGAAGCTGGTTGGCGCAAGCTGCTTTGCCTTGGTCGCCTGCATCCGCCAAGCGGGTTTGGACCCGTGCCCGCGCCAAGGGCGTTAGCGTCGAGGCGACCTTACAATCTTTGACGCAGGCCGAAATGCGAACGCTTGCCCGCGACAGTCACGCCACTTCCAATCAAATCAACCGCTCAACCTAAGGACAATCCTCATGTCATTTTTCACCCGGATCACTTGCGCCGCGTTCATCGCTGCCAGTTCAGTGTTACCCGTCGCTGCCCAAGCCGACAGCCTTTCAATTTCCGTCACGTTCGGCCCCAACGCCGAAGTGCCTGACCCCCGCGCTGGGTACAACGGCTGGACGTCCAACCAGACCGGAGTGACCGAAACGCTGATGGGGATCGACTATGACATGAACCTTTACCCACGCGTTGCTGAAAGCATCGAGCAAGCGGGGCCGACCACATGGCGCGTGACTTTGCGCGACGGTGTTGCGTTTCACGATGGTACGCCTGTGACAGCTGGTGCAGTCGTGGCGGCGATTGCGGCGATTTCGGATGAAGCTGATCCGGCGCACAACAAGCGCGTTGCCAAACTGCTCGATTTGGCAGGGTTGTCAGCAGATGGTGATCGCGTTGTGGTGTTTGAAACCAACACCGCGAATGCGGCCTTCCCTTGGACCTTGTCCGAACCGGCGATTGCGGTTCTTGGCCCAGTTTCTGATGCCTTCCCGATCAACGCCACTGGTCCGTTTGTGTTCAAAGAAGCGATCCCAGAGCAGCTTTACCGCGTTGAGGCGAACCCAAATTATCGCCTTGGCACCCCCGGTCTGGACGAAGTGCGCGTGGTTGTTTCCGGCGATCCGGCATCGGCGGCCTTGGCGTTTGAGGCGGGCGAAGTTGATATGGTTATCAACTACCCCGAAGCGGATTTTGATCGCATCAAAAGCACAGGCGCGCTTGGCTTTTCTGCGCCAACTGCGCGGCTTTATTTCTACACTGTGAATGCCGCCAGTGGTCCGATGGCCAACCCATTGATCCGCCGCGCGGTGTCTATGGCGATTGATCGCGACGGTATCGTTGCAGCGGCGCTTTCGGGTGTTGGTGGCGTTCCGGCTGGCACCATCTATCCTGATGGCACAGGTTGGGCGGCAGACATTCCCGCCGCTTATGATCCTGCAAAGGCCGAGGCATTACTGGCCGAAGCGGGTGCGGTGAAAACAGGTGGCACTTGGATGTTGGACGGTGAACCGCTTGAGATTGATATCGTGACCTATTCGGGTCGCGCAGCACTTGCGCCTACGGCGGAAATCACGCAAGCGTTTTTGCAAGCGATTGGCGTCAAAGCAAATGTGCTGGTTGGTGAATACGGGGCCAGCAATGACGCGATTGCGGCGGGTGATGCGGATATGTTCCTGCAGGCTTGGGTGACAACACCACAAGGCGATCCTGGTGCGGTTCTGGAAACCCTGTTGAAATCAGACGGTGGTTCGAACGCTGGTAATTACGCGAACGCCAAATTGGATGAATTGCTTGCCGCAGGCCGCACCACGTTTGACGCTGCTGAGCGCAAAGCGATCTATGCCGAGATTCAGCAAATCATCGCCGCAGATGCAGCTATGATCCCTGTTTTCCACGTGGCGCAAACTAATGTCGCCAAACCAGGTTTGACTGGGTATTCAGTACACCCAACAGAAACCTATTGGATCACCCATGAAACGGCCTTCTCAAAGTGATTTGACCGTTTCCGGCCTGAGCGCAGTGCGTTCGGGCCGGACGATCCTACATCCGACATCTCTGAGTATTCAGCCCGGTGAGCGCATCGGGCTTGTTGGGTCTTCTGGCTCTGGTAAATCAACTTTAGGCCATGCGCTGATAGACGATTTGCGCGCCCAAGGCCGGGTCGTTGCCCATGTCCCGCAAAGCCCGGATGAAGCGCTTGATCCCTTGCGCAGCATGGGGTTTCACTGGCGCGAAGCCACCCGCGCACTTGGTTTGCCCGAAGATGCACAACAGCGACAATCCCTGTTTGAAGCCCTAAAGATCGAAGGCGGTGATCTGCGCAAGCGCCCGTGGGGGTGGAGCCGGGGCATGCAGCAGCGCTTCGTCATCGCTATGGCTATGATCGGCGCGCCGGACCTTTTGGTGATGGATGAACCCACATCGGCTCTTGATCCCGTCGTCGCTGCACGCACAATGGAGCTGTTGAACGGGTATCTAAATGGGCGGGACACAGCATTGATTTTAATCACCCACGACCTTGGGCTTGCGGCCAAACATGTGGCGCGGCTTATGGTTCTTGATGAGGGTCGGATTGTCGAAGACCACCCAACAGGCCAGTTGATGGACCAGCCGCAATCAAGTGCCGCCAAATCCCTATGTGCGCATCGTAATTGGTTAGCCCTGCCGTGCTGAAGATTGATAATGTCAGCGTCAAACGGGGCAAGGTGCAGACCCTTTCAGAAATCACGCTCGCACTTGAAGTTGGGCGCACGCTTGCGGTGGTGGGTGAAAGCGGGGCTGGCAAGTCGACGCTGATCGCGGCCGTTTTGGGGTTGGTCGGGCTTGCGCAAGGCCACATCACATGGGCCGATGCTCCGGTGCAGCGCTGCCGTCCTGCCCTTGTCATGCAAGAACCGCGCGCGGCGTTCAATCCGGCCCTGCCGCTGTTGCGATCCGTGTCAGAACCTATGATTGCGCAAGGGCGCGCGGTGCCAACAGAGCGTTTGCAGCGGTTATGCGCGGGGCTAGAGTTACCGATTGATCTTCTTGAGCGGCGCCCCAATGAGGTGTCCATTGGACAAGCACAGCGCGTTGGCATCTTGCGCGCACTCATCGCAGCACCGCCTTTGGTTCTGTTTGACGAACCGCTTTCCGCACTTGATGCGGTGACGCAAAAACACACCGCGCAGTTGATTGCCGATCTGCAACGCGAAGAAGGTTTTGCCGCCCTGATTGTCACTCATGATCTGGGCTATGCCGCTGCCTATAGCGATAGTATCGCCGTGTTGCGCCAAGGTCGGGTGATTGAGGCGACGGCTACGGAAGCCTTTATTACCGCCCCGCAATCAGATTACGGCCACGAATTACGCGATGCGGCATTTGCCCTTGGCGCGTTGGAGCGGGTCGCTTGATCAAGATTACGCTTGGCCTTGTTTTGCGCGCGCTGGTGGTTCTGACCCTTACGGCGATTGCGACCTTCACCTTACTGTGGAATGCGCCGGGCGATCCGGCGCTTGCGATTGCTATGGCGCGGTTTAACGCGGTTGTTCCGGCGGATGTCATCGATCAAATCCGCGCAGAAGCCGGGCTTGATGGCGGGTTTTGGGCCGCCTTTAAGGGATGGATCGGGCCGCTTCTGGTCGGGGATTTTGGCAACTCTTCCGTCACAGGCCGCCCGGTCTGGCCTGATCTTGCCGCCGCCCTAAGCTATACTGTGCCGCTGGCCCTTTTCGGACTTGCCATCGGTCTGGCGCTAGCCATCCCTTTGGCGATGCTGGCCACGCGCCACCCCGGTGGCTGGCTTGACCGATTTGCGGTGGCCATTGCGTCCCTTGGCACCGCCATTCCCGCGTTTTGGCTGGGCCTGCTTTTGATCCTGCTTTTTGCCGTACAACTGAACTGGCTGCCCGCCATGGGCGCGCGCACCTCGGCCCATGCGATACTGCCTGCGCTGACTTTGGGCCTTGGAGTGGCTGCGGCCCTGACCCGCATCATTCGCTCTGGCATCTTAGAGGCCCGCGGCCAGCCGTTTCTACCCGCCATTCATCGCCGTGGTGTAGCGGCACGCGACATAGGCCGCGACCATGTCGCCCCCCACGCAGCCATTCCCGTCGTCACAGTTCTCGGCCTAGAGCTTGCCTTTCTTCTTGAAGGCATCGTGGTGGTCGAAGTGATTTTTTCGCGCCCCGGCATGGGCGGCTTTTTGGTGCATGGAATTTTGTCGCGGGACTTTCCAAAAGTGCAGGCCGTGGTCATCATTACGGCCTTGGTTTTTGTGACGATCAACCTGCTGATTGATCTGTTCTATCGCCTGATCGACCCTCGTATCGGACAACAAGATGCGTAGTGTCATCCTATTGGTCTGCGGCTTCGTTCTGATTGCGGTCTTTGGCCCGCTTTTGGCGCCGTTTGACCCAACCGCCATAAACATCCCAAACCGGTTAAGCCCGCCCAATGAGCAATGGCGCTTTGGTACCGATGCCTTGGGCCGCGACATCCTTTCGCGCATGTTGCACGGGGCGCGCTGGTCCTTAGGGCTGGCATTTCTGATATCGTTGATGGGGCTGTTTATCGGCACTGCGGCTGGGCTTGTCGCAGCCCTTGGGGGCAAGACAACCGATTGGGTGGTGATGCGGGTAACCGATGCGTTTTTGGCGTTCCCCGAATTGGTCGCGGCAGTGGTGATCGCAGGCATTTTGGGCGGCGGGGTCAACAGTTTGATCTTGGCGTTAAGCCTGACAGGGTGGATGCGGTATGCGCGGGTGGCGCGCGGCATCGGCTTGTCCCTTGGCACGCGCGGCTATGTGGTGCAGGCGCGTCTGGCAGGGATGTCACCGTTGGCCATTGCCCGCTGGCACTATCTGCCAGCGCTTTTGCCGTCGCTGACCGTTATTTGGACCGGTATGTTCGCCCGCGCGATCCTTGGCATTTCCACACTTGGATTTCTGGGGTTTGGCGTCCAACCGCCCATGCCCGAATGGGGGGCGATGCTCCTTGATGGGCGCATCCATATGCGTGCAGCACCTCTACAAATGATCTGGCCGGGTATGGCCATTGTCGTTTGTGTTTTGGCGATCAACTTGGCCGGAGACGCCTTGCGCGATGCTTTGGCCAAACAAGAAGCACCAAAGACGTGACCACAGCCGATCAACCAAGTTTGGGCATCTACCTGCGGATCCTGTCAGGGGTATTGATCGCGGGCATGTATGTCAGCGTCAAAGCGGTCAGCGGCGTCGTGCCTTTGGGCGAAATCGTTTTCTTTCGATCCGTCTTTGCGATCATTCCACTGGTCATATTCCTATGGATCAGACGTGAATTTCCCGGCGGGTTGGCCACGAAACGACCGTGGGGCCATTTCTTGCGCGCAAGTTTTGGCGCGATTTCTTTGTTCACCTCTTTCGCGGCCCTCGCCCGGCTCAACATCGCAGAGGCTATTCTCATCGCCCAACTGTCCCCCATGCTAACGGCCATCGGAGCGGTGTTTCTGCTGTCAGAGCGCCTAACGATCTGGCGCATCGGCGGGCTGGCTTTGGGTTTTATAGGGGTGATCGTTTTGGTCTGGCCGGAGTTGAGTGGCGACGGAGTCGAGAGCGCCCGCCTATCCGGTGTTGGCTTGGGATTGATTTCGGCGGTTTTATCAGCGGCATCCTTAATCATGATCCGCAGCCTAAGCCGCACGGAAAGCCCCGGCGCCATCGCGCTTTACTTTGTCTTGGCCTCAATGTTTGGCGCGCTTCTGACGATCCCATGGGGTTGGATTATACCCAGCAGCACGACCTTGGTATGGTTGATCGCAGCAGGGTTGTTCGGCGGCTTTGCCCATATCGCCATGACACTGTCGTTTCGCTATGCAGAAGCATCTCGGCTGGCGCCGTTTGAATACCTAGCACTGCTTTGGCCACTACTCGCTGATTTGTTCATCTTCCAACTCCCCTTGTCGGCAACATTCTTGATCGCAGCACCGTTGGTCTTGCTTGGGGCTGCTGTTGCTTCGGCGGAGGGCAAAAAACGGTCAGGATGATACCGGCTTTCGTTACGTCTTCTTAGCTTTCGGTCCTCCTTAGATGCGGGTGCTAGACCGAAACCAAAGCCACCAAACCTAAGCCGCTTGCGGAAGCGAAATTGTGAAACACGCGCCTTTGTCCTGATTTTTGACGCTCAGCGTGCCGGACATGCCCTCAATCGTACCGTAGCTGATCGAAAGCCCCAGCCCCGTGCCTTTGCCCGGCTCTTTTGTGGTAAAGAAGGGCTCAAATAGGCGGTCTTGGATTTCTTCGGGGATACCGCCACCAGTGTCTTGGACCAACACAACACCATTGCCATCCTTGCCTTTGCTGACCGAAATCTGAATTTGATGCGCTTGGCCCTCTTGCGTTTCAATCGCATCGCGCGCGTTGCTGACCAAATTCAACAAGACTTGTTCAAAGATGACCTTTTCACCAACCGCGATCACTTGTTCGTCCGGCACGTCGATCTTTAGCCCAATATCCAGCGTTTGCAGCTGCGTGCCCGCAAGGGTCGCGACCTCTCGCACCGAAGCGCATAGATCAAAGGGTTCAAGCACCCCGTCAGCTTTGCGTCCAAATATACGCATATGTTCGATGATCTTGGACGCCCGCTGGGTCTGTTCGGAAATGCGCGTGAACTTGTCGCTCATGTATTCGGGATCACAACTGCCTTTGGTGATGCGCCGTTTGCAGTTATCAGCCGCCATGCGGATCACGCCCAGCGGTTGGTTCAGCTCATGGGCAACGCCAGTCGCCATTTCACCCAAGGTCGCCATTTTGGACGCTTGGATCAGTTGGTTTTCAGAGCGGCGGAATTCAGTGATATCCTTGGCCGACATGACTGTGCCGATACCCTCGACGCCCGTAAGCGCGGTCAGGAACACGCGATTTGGCGCGCGTGCGATTTCAAACGGAACACCATCGCCAAGGCCCGTAAGACGCTTCACCCAAGCAGAGCGGTCTTCGTCAACCTCAGGGAAGGCACCATCCACAAGCCCCGCTTTCAAGAAATTTTCCAGCGTAAATTTTTCACCAAGCCCTTCTAGGATCGAGCTGTTAAACGACATGAAGGCCGCATTCATGAACAGAACTTCGCCATCATCGGCAAAGACCGCCACTTGTTCGGCCACCTGATCAAAGGCCGAAATAAGCTGTTGCTGCTCTTGGCGGGCGCGCTCAACCTCTTGCATGGATTGATGGAACACCACCGTGGCGCGCGCCATTTTGCCAATTTCATCTGCGCGGTCCGTATCAGGAATATCCGCAGTTTCCGCCCCTTTTGAAATGGCGCTCATGCGCTCAACAATTATTTCGACCCGCGCTTTTTTGGCCAATAGCTCATCGGTTTGTTTTTGTAAGGTCGCGCGATCTTGGGCCAAGGCTTCGGCCATTTGATTGAAACAGAGCGCGGTTTCAGCCAGTTCATCGCGCCCACGGATCGAAATTCGACGATCAAGATTGCCCGTTGAAATTTGCCGCGCCCCTTCACGCAACCAACTCAGTTGCCCGGTCAAGATCGACCCAAGCCCGTAGCCAAATACCGCCACCAACGACATGCCAATCGCCGCAACGATTAGGTTCATCCGAAACGCGCTGGCGATGTCTTTTTCGACCGCAACGGTCGACAAACCCAGCTCGATTGACCCGAAATTCGTGCCCTCAACTACAATCGGCAAATCGATATCAATGACATGATCGCTTAGCGCCGTATCGTAGCTCGTGTCCCGCACAAAAGGCGCGGCAAGCGCTTGTTCCGCACCGCTTTGCGCCAAAACAATTCCGCTTGGGTTTTTGATGCGAAGATAGGTCAATTCCTCGCTAGAAATCGCCGTTTCAATGGTCGCATCCAAGGTCGCCAAATCGGTCGCGATCACCGCGTCCGCCACCGCATTGGCAAATACACGCGACGTAGATTGCGCCCGCTCAAACAGCTGCGACGACGCAGAGCCGCCCAAATTGAACTGGTTGATCGCAATCAGGATCGCCATCACCGTAAGTTCGATGGTGGCGATGCCAAAGACGGTTTTTAGCCGGAAGGACATGCAACATCCCCTGCGTGCAAAATGCCTGTGTCGTCGCGTTCCATGCTCAACCCACGCACATCGGCCCAGTCCTCGTCCGCGCCCAATTCAAACCCGTTCATGCCTATGTTTTTGACCAATTCAGGATGGCTGGCCGCGAGACGCATAAGGGCCGCTTGAATCCTGCTTGATAATTCCCCGTCGATATGGGGATGCACCGCAATTGCGTGGGGCGTGAAGCCTTCGGTTTCGTAGATGATTTTCAGAGAGGCGCGGATTTCAGGATCAACCGAATTAAACGTGCGCGTCACCCCCCCGCCCGCTGGGAACAGGCCCGCGGCCACAGCACGATAAACGCTGTCGTGAGATTTGACGTAGTTTGGTTCAAACTCAACACCTTGTCCGGTCAGGGTCGAGCGGGGCAGAATACTTGCCCCAAAAGCACCGGGCGACGGAAACGCCACCTGCGCACCAACCAAGTCCTGAAGATCCTCGATGCCGGAATCCGCGCGCGCTACAATCACACCCTTAAGCCGTTTTTTTGACTGACGCGCGATGGCGCGATAATCCGCTTCGCGTGAAAAAATCGCGTAGTGCATGGGGTTCATGTAAGCGATGTCATAGGCACCAGCGGCCAAACAAGCCTCAAACGTGGGAATGTCCTTTGTGGTTTGAAACCGAAAACTGACGCCCGCCTCGGCGCCAAGTTCTGCGATCAGCGGCCCCCAAATTTTCGCCAAGCGGCTGGCGGATTGTTGCGGAACGATCCCAAAGGTCAAAACAGTTGGGTCCGGATTGGCGGCATAGCTCGGCGCGGTGAAAAACAGGCTTGTGCTAAGAACTGCAGCGCAAAGTGATTTGATCATGCGCGACTCCCCCGGCTGGCTTGAGGTTCCGGAACCCCGTCGCCCGATGCAATCGCGGTCTCGATCGTTGCAATCAAACGATCCGAATCCAGCGGTTTGGGCAAAAACTTGAACGCCCCTTCTTCCTGAGACGACCTGACTTTGTCCGGATCACCGCTTAGCACCACATAGGTCAGCGACCGATCCGCGAATTTAGCCCGCGCGCGTGACACAAACTGGATGCCGTTGGCACAGCCTTTGTCGCTGGCGAAGTGAACATCCGTAACAACAACGCGAATGTCAGGGGTCGCTTGCAATAGCTTCATCGCGGCTTCCACATTCGGGGCAGCGAGGGGCGTCCAACCTTCAAGCTGGATCACATCGTATAGTTCCTCCAAAACAGCCGCATCATCTTCGACCAAAAGAACTTTGGTTGCTTCCTGTTCTGTCTTTGAAGGTTGAAGCCAGTCTTTCGGCGTTGTTTCGGGTTTCACTGCCATAGCCGTCATTTTAACGCTCCAATAGTATTTTCGTTTTCACGTCAAATAATGCAGTTTATTCATGCTCGTTCAAGTTAACATAACTTAACTGGTGAACGTATAATTAATACGTAATACAAAACATTACTTAATAAAGTTAAGTATAAATTTGAATCTTTTCCACCAACATATCTACATCTAGCGGTTTCGCAAAACACGCGATTGCGCCCATTTCCAAGGCTTCATCTTCGTTCGATTTGGCCCCATGCCCGCTGACCACAAATAGCTTTGAGCGCACTTTTCTTGCACGCAATTCCGCCAAAAGTTCCAAGCCGCCCATTTTGGGCATCTTAAGGTCAGTGATGATGACATCGAACGCCGCATCATTACATATGCGCAGCGCATCAATCGCCGATACAGCCGTCGTTACATCGTAGTCTTCAAATTCGAGCGCTTCGCGAAATTCTTCACGGATCATCTCTTCGTCATCAACGATTAACACTCTGGTCATCTTGCCCAACTTGTTTTTGCTGTTCCAAAACTGTTCAGATTGAAACACAAGCAAGTTAAGGGACGCCTAAGCCGATGCCATTAGTTCAGAACAAGGACCAACAACATGGACCATACCCAGCCCTATCCTGACGATTATGTGCAAGGCATTCTCAACTCGGTAAAAACCATCGCGATGGTCGGCGCGAGCCCCAATGAAGCGCGGGCCAGCAACGATGTGCTGCGCGTGCTTCTTGATGCTGGCTATGACGTGATCCCGGTCAACCCGCGCGAAGGTCTAGGCGACATTCACGGCCAAAAGGTTTTTCCTAGCCTCGCCGCGATCAATCGCCCGGTGGACATGGTCGATGTGTTTCGCCGCTCCGAAGAACTGCTAGGCGTCACTAGGGACGCAATCGCTATCAAGGCACAAGTGCTGTGGGCGCAAATCGGCGTCGTGGACCATGACGCAGCGGCGCTTGCGGAACAGGCGGGGCTGCAAGTGGTCATGGATCGTTGCCCCAAAATCGAGCTGTTTCGCCGCGCTTAAAATCGACGCGGTTGTAACCCGCCCTGAAACCAAACCGTAAAGTCGTAAATCGAAAACGTCGCCAATCCGGTCGCCGCGCGAATGTCGGCGGCATAGGGGCACATGTTTGTGCATTCCAAAACGATGGCCCCAAGATCATCATGCGCGTCCCTCAACGCCAAAGCCGCGGCAACATTGTCAGCACGCGCCGCCTCGACATCCAATTCCAACTCATTGCCAAGGATCGCGCGCGTAAACTCCTTGCCCCCTTCTGTGGACCCAATTGGCGTATCAAGCGGCACATCAGCCTTTTCAAGATGGGTGTCGGTTAACGTCGATGCGGAAATTGTAAGTACCCCGGCCCGCTTACCTTTGGGCAACAACTTGTTGACCATCGGCACTTGCATCAAAGAGGACGTCATCACTGGCACCGGCACAGCCTCTGCCAATTCTTCTTGAAACATCGATAGAAACCCACAGTTCGTGGTGATCCCATCCGCACCATCCGCTACCAAATCGCGCGCTGCAGTGATGAACGCTTCAAGCGTTCCAGCCGCCCCCCGGCGCACCACCAAATCCGGATCAGCGCCGCGCACGACCTTATAGAGCAGCGGAAACGGCCAAGTCGCCGCATTGCCCATATCGCCCATGATCCGCGGAAATTGCGCGTCCAGCATCAAAATGCCGACGCTCGCGCCATAGATCGATTTTCCGCCCTTTGCGATCATGCTTGCCAATCCCTCTACTAATCATTTCACTGTTCTTCATAGAATCGCGCCATCACAGCGCACAGAGGGACCCATGTCCAGCACAGGACGCAATAACCTAAACGGCGCAGAGGCGATGGTGCTCATGCTTCAAGCGCAGGGTGTTCAGCACATCTTTGGCTTATGCGGTGACACGACCTTGCCGCTTTACGACGCTCTGGCCCGGCTCGATCACGGGATCACTCATTTGTTGACCCGCGATGAACGCCATGCGGCTTACATGGCGGATGGCTATGCGCGGGTGACGGGGCGTTCGGGGGTTTGCGAAGGCCCATCGGGGGGCGGTGCCACCTATATTTTGCCCGGTGTAGTGGAAGCCAGCGAAAGCTCGATCCCGATTTTGGCAATTACCACAGACGTGGCAACCACCAGCCGCGGGCGCTATCCGCTGACCGAGCTGGATCAAACCGCGTTGTTTGCGCCCGTGTCTAAGTGGAACGCCTCGCTGGATAACGCGGCACGCTTGCCCGCGATGATGCGCCGCGCGTTTCGCGAAATGACCACCGGTCGCCCCGGCGCTGTGCATTTGGCGTTTCCCTTTGATACACAAAAAGCCCCGGTTGAGGCGGATGAAATCTGGGCTGATCCTAATCATTGCACGTTTCCCGCAATGCCCACCGCCCCGGCTCCAGATACCATCAAAGCCGCCGCAGATCTGCTGATGAGTGCGAAATCGGCAGTGGCCATTTGCGGCGGTGGCCCCGTGATTGCTGGCGCGCAAGACGCGATCAAACGCTTGGCGATGCGCCTTGATCTGCCGATTGCCACCACGGTTTCGGGCCAAGGCGTGATTGCTGAGACTGATCCTCACGCGCTTGGTGTGGTGGGCTCAAACGGCGGGGTGCCGGCCACCCGCGCTGTGATTGATGATGCGGATTTGGTGCTGTTTATTGGTTGTCGCGCAGGATCTGTCACGACCGAGCGGTGGCAATCACCCCAAGGCACAAAGATCATTCATATCGACAGCGATCCTGCGGTGATCGGTGCGAATTACAAAACCGATGTTGCGATCGTCGCCGACGCGCGCTTGGCGCTTGAGGCACTTTGCACCGAACTTGAAGACATGGACCCGCCCGCCCAAAACGGAGCGGCGCGCGCTGCAAAAGCATGGGATGCAAAACTGGCCGCGTTTGCCCCCCTAGCCGCCAGCCAAGAACGTCCGATCCGCCCAGAGGCCGTCATTGCAAGCCTCATGGACAAACTACCCCCCGACGCAGTGATCTGTGCGGATCCCGGCACACCCTGCCCCTATTTTTCCGCCCATTACCGCTGGCCCATCGCGGGACGCCACTTCATCACCAACCGCGCACATGGCGCATTGGGCTATTCACTGGCCGCCGCCATCGGCGCACAAGTGGGACGGCCCGAGGCGACCGTGTTGTCGGTCATGGGCGATGGCTCGTTCGGCTTTGCATGTGGCGAGTTTGAAACCATCACCCGCTACAATTTGCCCATCAAATCCATCGTCTTTTCCAACGCCACCTTCGGTTGGATCAAAGCCGGGCAAAACGCGGGCTTTGGTCAGCGGTTTTACAACGTGGACTTCAACCGCACCGATCATGCGGCCGTTGCATCTGCCTTTGGCATCCGGTCTTGGACAGTGGACGATCCCGCCTTGCTCCCCCAAGTTATCGCTGAATCCCTTGCCCATGACGGCCCCACCTTGATCGACGTGATTTCCCAACCCTTGCACGAGGCTGCTGCCCCGGTCAGCGAATGGGTGGCATGAGCGATCTGGACCAAAAAATCATTGGCTTTGATGTTTGGCATCTCGACGTGCCCGTCACCTCGCGCCGGGATCACGGCATCGGTGCGATCGAAGGCGGATTTGAAGTCATCGTTTTGCGGCTCACATCCGAGGATGGCACCCAAGGCTGGGGCGAAGCCGCCTGTTGGTCCGTTTTCACAGGCAGCCCCGAAGCTAGCTTTGCCGCCCTGAACCGCTATTTACGCCCGCTGGTGATCGGCCGCCCCCTAAAGCAACGCGGCGCGATCATGAGCGACGCGCTCATAGCAGTGGCCCATGTGTCCGAGGCCAAAGCAGCCCTAGAATCCGCACTCCTTGATCTTGAAGGCCGCGTTGCAGGCCTGCCAGTTTACGCGCTGTTAGGCGGTAAGACCCGCGATACAATCCCGCTTTCGGTCTCCATCGCCAACCCGGACTTTGATGCGGATATCGCGTTGATGGAGCGAATTCGCGATGACGGGGTGACGCTGGTAAAGCTGAAAACCGGCTTCAAAGATCACGCTTTTGATGTAATGCGCTGCGAAACGATCCGCCGGGATTTTCCCGAATTTGGCCTGCGCATCGACTATAACCAAGGACTGCACCCTGATGACGCGATGGCCCGCGTGTTGGATATCGCATCCTTTGCGCCGGACTTCATCGAACAGCCCGTGCGCGCGCCACATTTTGACCTGATGGCCCAAATCAGAACTGCATGCCCGGTCCCGCTTTTGGCAGATGAAAGCATCTTTGGCCCCGAAGACATGACGCGGGCCGCGCGCGCGCACATCGCGGATGGCGTTTCAATCAAGGTGATGAAATCCGGCGGCCCAAGCCGCGCGCAAACCACAGCGCGCATTGCCGCCCTGAATGGCTGGGCCGCTTATGGTGGGGATATGCATGAAACTGGCTTGGCGCATTTGGCAGGCGCGCATCTGATTGCCGCAACGCCGGAAATCTCGCTTGGCTGCGAGTTTTATCACGCCAGTTACTACGTGCAAAAAGACATCCTTGCGGCCCCCTTTCCGGTTCAGGCTGGGCAGGTGGTTATTCCTGACACACCGGGACTTGGCATAAAACCAGACGCAGATGTGATCGCAGCAATGGCAAAGGACGCCGCATGAGCAAGACAATCGCCATCATCGGGTCCGGCATCGTTGGGGTTTCAACGGCGATTTGGGCCTTGCGCGACGGGCATAAGGTGATCCTTATCGACCGCGATGGCCCCGCTGCAGGCACGTCGTTTGGCAATGGTGGTGTGCTGGCGTCTTGTTCCGTGGTGCCCGTTTCAACGCCGGGATTGCTGCGCAGCGCGCCGGGCATGTTGATGGACCCGCACAAACCGCTGTTTATGAAATGGCGGTATTTCCCAAAGCTGCTGCCCTATCTGGTCAAGTTCCTATCCAACGCGAACGCCAAAGACGCGCGCCGCCGCGCCGAAGCGATGATGCCCATTATCGGCGACAGCCTGGCGGATCATCAGGCCTTGGCAGATGGCACGGGGGCCGAAAAATGGATCAAACCATCCGATTACCTTTTCGTTTATAACAACCGCGCGCATTACGAAGCCGATGCCTTTGGCTGGGCCGTGCGCCGGGATTTGGGCTTTACTTGGGACGAATTGGATAGCGATGCTTTCACCGCATACGACCCCTCGTTTTCGCCCGACCTTAGCTTTGCAACGCGCCTTGGCAATCATGGGCGCATTTCTGATCCGGGCGCTTATGTCAAAGCGCTGGCGGCCTATGCACAAGCCCAAGGCGCGCAAATCATCAAAGCAAATGTCGACGACATCGTCGCGCAAAATGGCCAAGTCACGGGCCTGCGGGCGGGTGGCGACACGATCCCTTGCGATGTGGCTGTGGTTGCCACGGGCGCGTGGTCCGGGCCATTGGCCAAAAAGCTGGGCCTAAAGGTGCCCCTTGAAACCGAACGGGGCTATCACTTGGAACTATGGGACCCATCCCATATGCCAAAATCCCCGGTGATGATCGCCAGCGGCAAATTCGTGGTCACCCCGATGGAAGGCCGCTTGCGCCTTGCTGGTATCGTGGAATTTGGCGGCTTAGATGCGCCCCCCTCGCGCGCGCCTTTTGAGTTGTTAGAAGCCAACATTCGCGCGGCCATGCCGGGGTTAAGCTGGAAACATAAAACCGAATGGATGGGCCATCGCCCGGCTATGGCGGATAGCACGCCCGCAATCGGTGAAGTGCCCGGCATCAAAGGCGCGTATCTGGGCTTTGGCCACGATCATGTGGGGCTTACAGGCGGGCCGAAAACAGGGCGCTTGCTGGCGCAACTTATAAGCGAGCGCAAACCAAATATTGACATGTCCCCATATTCACCCGCACGCTATGTAAAAAACCCAGCTTAGTCCAACCCATTCCCGGCGTTTTTGGGAACTGTTTTTCAACAAGGAGACGGCAATGAAAACTCTTAAAACTACAATTGCGGCAACGACTGTTGCGGCCAGTGCGATGTTCGCCAGCGGCACGGTTGCCATGGCCGAAAAATGGGATATGCCCATGGCCTATTCCGGGTCAAACTTCCATTCTGTAACTGGTGCGGAATTCGCTAAATGCGTGACCACCGGCACGGGCGGCGATGTGGAAATCGTAACGCACCCCTCTGGTTCCCTATTCCCCGGCGCGCAAATCAAACGTGCAATCCAAACGGGCCAAGTGCCCATCGGCGAGCGGTTGCTTTCTGGCCACCAGAACGAAAACGCCCTGTTTGGCTTTGACAGCGTGCCGTTCTTGGCAACCTCTTTTGATGACAGCGCAAAACTTTGGGAAGCGGCCAAAGGCCCAATGACCGAACTGCTGGCCAGCCAAAACCTAACCCTGCTTTACGCCGTGCCATGGCCACCGCAGGGCTTGTACTTCCGCGATGAAGTCAATTCTGTCGAAGATATGAAAGGCGTTAAGTTCCGCAGCTACAACAACGCCACATCGCGCTTGGCAGAACTGACCGGCATGTTGCCTGTGACCATTGAAGCCGCTGAAATCAGCCAAGCCTTTGCAACGGGTGTCGCCGACTCGATGGTATCATCTGGCGCCACTGGCTATGACCGCAAGGTCTGGGAAAGCCTGAACTACTTTTACGAAGTCGACGCTTGGTTGCCACGCAACTACGTGATGGTGAACTCGGACGTTTGGAATGGCACATCAGAATCCAGCCAAAACGTGATCCGCGCTTGTGCAGAACTTGCCGAATATGCCGGCACATGGCGGTCCAAAGAATACACAGGCTTCACCATGCAAGGCTTGCGCGACGGCGGCATGTCTGTGGCTCCGGCCTCGGATCAACTGGTTGGTGAGTTGAAAGACATCGGCGCGACCATGACAACCGAATGGTTGGACGCCGCAGGTGATCAAGGCGCGGCCATCGTCGATGCCTTCAAGTCCATGCAATAAACAAACCTCGCGAAGGGCCGGACCGTCTGGCCCTTCGCACCTAAAGACGCACATCGGGGGGATCAAATGGTGGCACTCAAAGCTCTGCGCAAAGGGCTGGACGGATTATACCTCGCATCCGGGGTTCTTGCCGCGCTTTGCCTTATCGCCATCCTGCTTTTGATCGTCGTCCAAATGCTCGCCCGCTGGACCGGAGAGGTCTTTCCCGGCGCGCCCGATTACGCAGGCTACGCCATGGCCGCCGCATCATTTCTGGCCTTTGCCAATGCGCTCAACAAAGGCAGTCATATCCGTGTTTCCCTTTTACTGAACCATTTACCCAAAGGCGCGCGGCGCTGGATGGAAGTCTGGTGTTTCGGCATCGGCGCCGCTGTCATGTGGTACTTCGTCTGGTACGCCCGAAAATTCGTCTATTGGTCGTGGAAGTTCAACGACATCTCTCAGGGCCAAGACAAAACACCGCTTTGGATTCCGCAAATGGCGCTATTCATCGGCGCTGTGATCTTTGCCATTGCCCTGACAGACCATCTGATCAACCTGATCGTTCGCGGGGAACACCGCATCAAGCGCGAGCTTGCTGATGAAAGTGCGGGGGAATAGCCGATGGAAAACCTTTCGATCATCATCCTGTTTTTATTCGTTCTGTTCACCCTTTTGGGCAGCGGCGTCTGGGTCGGCTTGGCCCTCATGGGGGTCGCTTGGGTCGGCATGGAGCTGTTCACTTCGCGACCCGTTGGCGATGTGATGCTCACAACCGTCTGGTCCGCATCATCAAGCTGGACCCTGACCGCCCTGCCCTTGTTCATCTGGATGGGCGAAATCCTATTCAGAACGCGATTATCCGAAGACATGTTTCGCGGCTTGTCCCCGTGGATGGCGCGACTCCCCGGCGGTCTGGTCCACACAAATATCGTCGGCTGCACCGTGTTCGCCGCCGTGTCCGGCTCATCAGCCGCAACCCTGACCACGGTCGGCAAAATGTCGATCCCAGAGCTGCGCAAACGCAAATACCCCGAACGCATGATTATCGGCACATTAGCCGGGGCCGCGACCCTTGGCTTAATGATCCCCCCCTCGCTGACGCTGATCGTTTACGGCGTGACCATCAACGAAAGCATCACCAAATTGTTCTTTGCGGGCATCCTGCCGGGGTTGGTTCTAGCGGCAATGTTCATGGGCTACGTGGCGATTTATTCCCGCATATCCAGCAACTGGAACCCCGATGAAGAACCGCCCATGACATTCGCACAAAAACTAAAGAACTCGCGGTTTTTGCTGCCTGTGTTTCTGCTCATCACAGTCGTGATCGGATCCATGTATCTAGGCTTTGCCACCGCGACCGAAGCGGCGGCCTTTGGTGTTATCGGCGGTTTGCTGTTGGCCGCCGGACAAGGCTCGCTAAACTGGAAGACGTTTTCAGAAAGCCTGATGGGGGCAACCCGCACCAGCGCGATGATCGCACTGATCCTTGCAGGGGCCGCGTTCTTGAGCCTGTCGATGGGCTTTACCGGGCTACCACGCGGGCTGGCTGATCTGATTTCGGATTGGGACTTATCGCGGTTCGAACTATTGATGGTGCTTTTGGTCTTTTACATCATCTTGGGCTGTTTTTTAGACGGCATTTCATCCGTCGTCCTGACCATGGCAGTGGTCGAGCCAATGATCCGCGAAGCAGGCATTGACCTGATCTGGTTTGGTATCTTTATCGTGGTCGTGGTCGAGATGGCGCAAATTACGCCCCCCATCGGATTTAACCTCTTTGTGTTGCAAGGCATGACGGACCACGAAATGTCCTTCATCGCGCGTGCCGCTATCCCGATGTTCCTGATTATGGTGTTGATGGTCTTTGTGCTGATCTTGTTTCCAGAGATCGCCACTTGGCTGCCAAACAACATGCGCCAAGGTCCGGGCTGACGGCAGGTTACATGCTTAAGCTAGCGGCAACACATGGGCGCTTTGTGCTATTGGCAGGGCTGATCGCGGGCGTGGCTTTGCCGGGCTTGGCTGCATGGTTGTCGCCCTTTGTACCAAAACTTGTAGCACTTACCCTATGTTTGAACGCGTTTCGCTCTGGCAATCGCATCTGGGCGAGCATCGCGGGCGGCGCCGTTCGCAGCCTTGCGCTTATCGCCGTGTTGCAACTC
>CAZBBZ010000011.1:16961-19485 GCA_964489925.1 uncultured Rhodobacterales bacterium | reverse complement strand
ACCCCAAGCGGTGCGATGATCGTGGCGGCCTTTTATTCTGGAGATGCCCCGATTGATGAGCCTGCGCTAAAGACCTATATGGACGCGAGGCTTGCGGATTATAAACGCCCGCGTGCCTATATCTATTTGCCCGAGTTTCCCCGTCGCGCGAACGGCAAGCTCGATAGAAAGGCGCTTGCATCATGGACGCTACAACCGACGGCCTCTCCCAAGACATAGACCCCACTTTGATCCGGCTCGACATTGTGTCTGATCCGATTTGTCCGTGGTGCATGATCGGTAAAGCGCGGCTGGAACAGGCATTGGAAAGCGCGGGCGATAATCCGTTTGATATTCACTGGCGCCCCTATCAGTTGAACCCGCATATGCCCGTGGAGGGCGTGGGGCGGCGTGAATATTTGGAAGCGAAGTTCGGCAAGGACAAAGCGACGGAATTTTATGCCAATATCGAAGCCACGGCGAAAGCGACGGGGCTAAAGGTGAATTTCGACGCGATTGAGCGCACGCCCAACACGATTGATGCGCATCGTCTGATCCGTTGGGCGCGCCCGGAAGGGGTGCAAAACGCGGTGGTGGATGCCTTGTTCAAAGCCTATTTTGTCGATGGTTTGGATATTTCTGATCATGCAGTTTTGTGCGATGTTGCGGCTGGAGCGGGCATGGACCGGGTGCTGATTGCACGCTTATTGGTCACTGATGCAGAGCGCGAAGAAGTTATCGCCGAAGATGCAGGTTTTCGCGAAATGGGCGTAAGCGGCGTGCCGTGTTTTGTGATTGGCGGAAAATACGTGGTGAACGGCGCGCAAGAACCGACCCTTTGGACCCAAGTGATCGCTGATTTGCGCGCGCAGAACGCGGATTTGGCGGAATAACGGACGCTATCTAGAACTGCGTTATACGCCGCGCGGCGCTATTTCACACAAAAATAGAGTCCTTTGTGTCACAGAGGTTCGGAATACGCCGTGGTAACGCAAATTTAAGCCAAAATTGCGATGCTTGGCCCAAATTTCGCCCAAACTAGTCACAAATTCATCATCATTGACCGCTCATTATGGGGACGAGAATTGTTTTCGTCTGGTCCAGTATGAGTGGCAAGAGTCCAGATGTTTTACTCAACAAGGTGCCAATTATGAATATTTTTACCGCTAAGAATTTACTGCACGATATGGGCGCCCTTCATCACGTGCGTCGCAATGTTACGCCGCCTGCCCGCATCACAGGGTTTTGGGGGCGCATCATGGATATGATGGGGCGCTAATTTGCAATTCTGCGCGCTTGCGTTAATATTCAACCCAAGCTTGCACAGAATATCTCTTTTCAACTGATTATTTTCAAACCGATGCGGGCCTATTTGACGCCGTGAAAATTTTCAGTGCCCGACAGCTAGCACAAAAATGGGGTGGCTTACTTAGCCGCCCCTTTTTCTTTGGCCTTTGCAGGTTTTGCGGCAACCGCCAGATCGCGGGCAATCGCAAAACCGCCCTTGATCCGATCTCCGGCCTTTTGCCAATCGCGACGCACAACGATCTTGTTGTCTTTGACTTTGGCCAACCCTTTTTGCGCGGCCATGAATTCAACCAGCCCGGCGGGATTGGCGTATTTGTCGTTATGAAACTGAATAACCGCGCCTTTTGGCCCGCCATCAAGTTTGGCAATGCCCGCGCGTTTGCACATGGCCTTGATCCGCACCACAGCCAACAGGGTGTTCACCTCTTTTGGCAAAGAGCCAAAACGGTCGATCAACTCGGCGGCAAACCCTTCAAGTTCCACCTTGGTTTCAAGCCCCGAAAGACGGCGATAAAGCCCAAGGCGCACATCCAAGTCTTGGACATAGGTTTCCGGGATCAAAACGGGCACCCCAAGGTTGATCGACGGCGCCCAGTTTTCGTCTGCCTCCGATAGACCTTCCATTTCACCGGCTTTGATCTTGGCAATCGTTTCTTCGAGCATTTCTTGGTACAGCTCAAAGCCAACCTCGCGCACTTGGCCCGATTGTTCTTCGCCCAAAATATTGCCCGCCCCGCGAATATCGAGGTCTTGGCTGGCTAGATTGAACCCCGCCCCAAGGGTGTCGAGCGAGCCTAGCACCTTCAGCCGTTTTTCGGCCTGCGGTGTAAGTGGTTTGCGCGGCGGGGTCATAAAGTAGGCATAGGCGCGGATTTTCGAGCGCCCGACCCGGCCACGAATTTGATAGAGCTGCGCGAGACCAAACATTTCAGCGCGATGCACAATCAGCGTATTGGCCGATGGGATATCCAACCCGCTTTCCACGATGGTGGTCGAGAGCAACACGTCATATTTGCCCTCGTAAAAATTGTTCATCAAGTCATCAAGCTGGCCCGCCGCCATCTGACCATGCGCCACCGCATAGGTGATTTCGGGGATGTTATCTTTGAGAAATTCTTCGATGTCCGCCAGATCAGAAATCCGTGGCACCACGTAAAAACACTGCCCGCCGCGATAATGTTCGCGCAAAATCGCCTCGCGGATGGTGACCGCATCGAAGGTCGAGACATAGGTGCGG
>CAZBBZ010000011.1:0-16951 GCA_964489925.1 uncultured Rhodobacterales bacterium | reverse complement strand
GACGGTCCACGGGCGGCGTGCCAATCAGACTAAGTTCGCGCACGCCCGAAAGCGCCATTTGCAAGGTGCGCGGGATCGGCGTTGCGGTCATGGTCAGCACATGAATGTCAGAGCGCAACTGTTTCAGGCGCTCTTTATGGGTCACGCCGAAATGCTGTTCCTCATCGATAATTAGCAAGCCAAGGTTTTCAAAACGGATGCTTTTGGCCAGCAAAGCATGGGTGCCAACCACGATGTCGATCTGACCGTTCGCAAGGCCTTCGCGGGTGGCATCGGCCTCTTTTGCCGTCACAAAGCGGGACAGTTGGCGCACTTTGATCGGCAGGCCGCGAAAGCGTTCTGCGAACCCGGCGGCATGTTGGCGCGCCAGCAGCGTGGTGGGCGCAATCACCGCAACTTGGGCGCCTGACATTGCGGCAATAAAAGCGGCGCGCAGCGCAACTTCGGTCTTGCCAAAACCAACATCGCCACAGATCAGGCGATCCATCGGATTGCCGGAGGCCAAATCGCCCATGACATCCTCAATCGCGTTCAGCTGATCGTCGGTTTCCGTATAGGGAAAGCGCGCACAAAACGCGTCCCAAGCGTCGTTGGGAGGTTCCATCACAGGCGCGCTGCGCAAGGCGCGTTCAGCGGCAATGCGGATCAGTTTTTCGGCGATATCGCGGATACGCTCTTTCAGGCGGGCCTTTTTCGCCTGCCACGCCCCGCCGCCAAGACGATCAAGCAACCCTGCGTCATGGCCATAGCGCGAGAGCAGTTCGATGTTTTCAACGGGCAGATAAAGCTTGTCCCCGCCCGCATATTCCAGCGCCAAACATTCATGAGGCGCACCAGCGGCCGTGATCGTTTCAAGCCCGTTGAATTTGCCGACCCCGTGGTCTGCATGGACGACCAAATCACCGGGGGACAGCGATTGCGCCTCTGTCAGATAGTTTTCCGCCCGCTTGCGCTTGCGCGACCCACGGATCAGGCGGTCGCCTAAAATATCCTGCTCTGACAGCACCGTCAGCGCGCTGGTTTCAAACCCTTGATCCAGTTCCCACACGGCCAGATAAATGCCCGACGTCTTGCCCACCAAATCCGCCGCAGAGGTGATGTCTTGGACGTTGTCCAGCCCGCCATCGCTCAGCATGGTGTGAAAACGTTCGCGCGATCCTGCAGAATAGGCGGCAATCAGAGCGGGTGCTTTTTCCGCGCGCTGGCGCAGGTGATCGGCCAGACTTCCAAACAGGCTGATCTGTTCGTTCTGGCGTTCCGGGGCAAAATTGCGCCCGGCCCGTGCGCCTGCGTCGATCACGCCGGGGCCAAGGGGTTGGGGCAGCGCGATCAGCCTGCGACACGGCAATTTGCCGAGTGTGGCATCCCAGTTCTTGTCGTTCAGATACAACAAATCAGGGGCGGCAGGTTTGTAAACCGCACCCAGATCGCCCTTGGCCGACAATGCCGCTTTGCGCGCATCATATTGATCGGCGACAGATGCCATGCGGGATGCACGCGCGTCATCCACCCGTTCATCAAGGAACACGGTCGCTTTGGGGGCGTAGTCGAAAATGGTTTCCAGCTTGTCGTGGAAAAACGCCAGCCAATGTTCCATGCCTTGGTGTTTGCGCCCGGCACTGATGGCTTCGTAAAGCGGATCTTCGGCACCGCCTGCGCCAAATTCTTGGCGATACGCACTGCGGAACCGCTCTATTGAAGGCGGGTCAAGGATGACTTCGGACACGGGCGCAAGCTCGACCCGTTCAATTTTTTCCGTGGTCCGCTGGGTCGCTGGATCAAAGCGGCGCGCGCCATCAAGCACATCACCGAACAGATCAAGGCGCACGGGGTGCGTATCGCCCGCCGGGAAAATATCAATGATGCCCCCGCGCACCGCGTAATCGCCAGGTTCCACCACCGTGGGCGTCTGCGCAAAGCCCATCGCTGCTAGATAGGCGCGCAAGGCGTCCAGATCGAACTTGCGATTAACCTCAGCCGAAAAGCTGGTGGATTTCAAAATAGCACGGGACGGCACCCGCTGAATAGCCGCGGCAATGCTGGTCAGAATTATGCAAGGGCGGTCAAACCCATCCGCGAGCATTGCCAAAAGCGCCATGCGCCGCGCGGAAATATCAGAATTGGGCGACACGCGATCATAGGCAACGCAATCCCAAGACGGAAACACAAACACCGGCAGATCGGGCGCGAAAAATCCCAAAGCGGCCTGCATCGAGGCCATGCGCACATCATCACGAGCCACATGCAGCACCGGGCCATTGGTTTTGGCAACCATGTCAGCCAACAGGCGGGCGTCAAATCCTTCGGGCGCACCCGACACGGTCACAGATTGCTGGTTTTGAGTAGTTTGGGACGTGGTCATGGCGCGCTGGATAAGGGATTTTGATCCGGTAATAAATCACCAATCTTGCGAAACCTAATCTTTCGCACAATCAGGCGCTGCCAAGGGCCAATCAACATAGACGTAATGTGCGCCCCGCTTCAGGGGCGCGCATTTCCGCTTGGTTGGATTTATCTTGTGATACGCGAGTATTTGTTGCCTTCAACACTGGCGCCGGCAATCAACCCTTGCTGGCCATAAATCAGCGCATACACCGGCTTGTTGAAAATACCGCTGGTGATGGTGATGGCACCGGACAAGCGCGGGATCGCGTATTCCGCATCCACGCCCACTTCCCAGCCATCTGCCGCACGAAAATCAGCCAAGGCGTCCGGCGTCATAAAAAACAGGATATGCTTATAGCGCTGCGCGCCCGCTTGAATACCGACCGACGCCCCTGCAAGCGAGTAATAATCAACCCGAGCACCGCCAATCATCAGCGCGCCTTCGCCGTAGTTCGCCCCGTAAATAAAGCCCGCTTCGTTTACGCGGGGCATGACCAACATGCCGCGTGATTGCTGGGCCAAAGCCTCTGATCCGGGGATGGTGCGGTAAAGCTCTTGCAAGGCTGAATCGACGCGCGCGTCAATTTCGCTGCGGGTAGAGGCCACGCGGTTCACACAGCCCGAAAGCCCCAAACCGCCCAAAGCGGCACCTCCCAAGACGGCCTGACGCCGTGAAATACTGCTCATTTTACTGAACTCCTGTCTCTTATTTTTGACTGCCGATCTGGTCTTTTCAGCCCGGTCTTTTGCCGGGTTTGGGCATAGTCTAGCGGAATTGGCGCAAACATCCAAAGAGAATTGGAGCGCCGATCATACGCGGGCCAATGCCTGCGCAGCCTCTTCTGCGAAATAGGTCAATATCCCATCACAGCCTGCGCGTTTGAAGGCCATTAGGCTTTCGAGCATCACTTTGTCCCGCTCCAGCCAACCGTTTTGCGCCGCAGCCGTCAGCATCGCGTATTCACCGGACACTTGGTAGGCAAAGGTTGGCA
The DNA here is from genome assembly GCA_964489925.1 of uncultured Rhodobacterales bacterium. GTDB lineage: Bacteria > Pseudomonadota > Alphaproteobacteria > Rhodobacterales > Rhodobacteraceae > CAYLLD01. Next base: position 13,574 of record CAZBBZ010000011.1, on the reverse strand, counting down.
CGCCAAATTCGCGTTTGATCCGGGAGGCGATATCCAAATAGGGCATGCCGGGCTTGACCATAATCATATCTGCCCCTTCCGCGATATCGCTGGCGGCTTCTTTCAACGCTTCATCCGTATTGCCGGTATCCATTTGATAGGTCTTTTTATCGCCCTTAAGCGCGCCGCCAGAGCCGACCGCATCGCGAAACGGGCCATAAAAGCCGGACGCGTATTTCGCCGTATAGGACATGATGAGCGTGTTTTGAAAATCGCTGTTTTCAAGCGATCCGCGAATAACCGCGACGCGCCCGTCCATCATATCAGAAGGGCCAAGAATATCAGCCCCGGCGTCTGCATGAGCCAAGGCTTGGCGTTCAAGCGCAATCAGGGTTTCGTCGTTTAAGATTTCACCGTCCCGCACGATGCCGTCGTGACCGTCCGAATTATAAGGATCGAGGGCCACATCCAGCATGATGCCGATGTCAGGCACCGCCGCCTTGACCGCGCGGGTGGCGCGATTGGCGAGGTTGTCTGGGTTCCAGGCTTCTTGCGCATCTGGGGTTTTCAACCCATCGGGCGTATTTGGAAAAATCGCGATTGCCGGGATGCCCAAAGCGGCTGCACGTTTGGCCGCCGCTACAATTTCATCAATGGAATGGCGGAACACGCCGGGCATAGATGCAATTTCTTCTTTGCCCGAAAGTTGGTCAGAAACAAACAGCGGCCAGATAAAATCCTTGGCCGACAATTCATTTTCGCGTACCAAATCGCGTACCCAAGGTGTGCGCCGTAAACGACGCGGGCGGGAAAGCGGAAAAGTTGCTGGAATGGATCGCATCTACGCCTCACTCTTGTCCAATTTGACGCCCATGCCATAGACAACATCACGGCCTCAAGGCCAATCATAACCATCGGTTTGCATCTTGTCTGCTAAGATGCGCTGAATTGAGCAGTGCCGGAGGGCAAAATTGGACCCGTTTTCGGTCATTTCCCTAAAGAGTTTCGACAGTGTTTGGTACTGGATCATGATGGGCGTGAGCTGGTCGATGATGTGCCATTGGACGCTGGGCGTGCCTTTTGACGGGCTGATTGATGCGCAGCGCAAGGGCGGGGAACATGCGACGACTGTTGACGAGCTTGCGGCCATTAGCGCGCGCAGAACCACCTATTTTGTCGAAAAATCTGGCGTGATCGTTTTGGCCTGCGTTGGCTTTTTCTTGGCCATGCTGGGCATGTTTGCCTTTGCTTATGGCTATGAATTGGCCCAAGCGTTTTTCGTGATGCTCGTGCCATTGATGTTTGTGCAATCGCTCAACATGCGCCTTGCTTTCAAAATTCGCGCGCTATCCCTTCGAGGCGAAGATTTGCAGCGCGCCTTGTTACGACGGCGCTTTTGGAACCAAGTCATTGGCCTAAGCGCTATCGTTTTTGCGGCTGGGGCGGCCCTATTTAACTTTGCCAAACAGGTGGTGTGGTACTAGCCGAGGCGGGCGCGTTTGCTAGGATTGCTTTCTGGCGGTCACTTCGATTTCGATTTTCATGGCCGGGTCCGCTAGTCCTGCGGCAAACATGGTCGCCGCCGGGCGCGCCGTGGCAAAAGCGTCGCCAAGCACGGGCCAGCAAGGTTCAAAATCACTGGCATCTGGCAAAATATAATGCACCCGCACCACGTCATCCAAACTGGCACCGGCCTGTTCCAAGGCCCATTGAATGTTTTTTAGCGCTTGGGCCGCTTGTTCTGCCACATCGTCCGAGATTGTCATGGTGTCATAGTCAAACCCTGTGGTGCCTGCGACAAAGATCCAGTCGCCATCAACCACAGCGCGGGAGTAGCCAATTTTTTCTTCAAAGGGCGAGCCTTGCGAGATTAGTTTGCGCATTATTTGCCCCCCATCACATTCAAGCGGCGCATCAGTGACGAGGTATCCATGCGTCCACCGCCCATGTTTTGCACGTCTTTATAATATTGATCGACCATGGCGGTCATGGGCAGGCTGGCGCCATTCGCTTGGGCTTCTTCTAAGCAAATCCCCAAATCTTTGCGCATCCAATCCACGGCAAAGCCAAAATCAAACTTGTCTTGCAGCATGGTTGTACCGCGATTTTCCATCTGCCATGACCCGGCGGCACCTTTTGAAATCACGTCCAAGACCGCTTCCCCGTCAAGACCCGCGGCTTGGGCAAAACTCATACCTTCCGAGAGGGCTTGCAGCAGACCAGCGATGCAAATCTGGTTGACCATTTTGGTCAGTTGCCCCGCGCCTGTGTCCCCCATCAGGCGACAGGACCGGGCAAAGGCATCAATCACCGGCTCGGCGCGGGCATAAACGCTTTGATCGCCGCCACACATCACCGTCAGAACGCCATTTTCAGCGCCTGCTTGACCGCCGGACACGGGCGCATCGACAAAGCCAAAGCCTGCTGATGCAGCAGCCTCGGACAGTTCGCGCGCCACGATCGCGGATGTGGTGGTGTGATCCACAAATACGGCACCTTTTTCAACGGCACTGAACGCGCCCTGTTCGCCAATGGTCACGCTGCGCAGGTCGTCATCATTGCCGACACAAGCGAATACGAATTCTGCGCCTTTAACGGCCTGAGCCGGTGTGGGAGCATATGCGCCGCCGTGTTCCTTAACCCAAGCTTCGGCCTTGGCGGTTGTGCGGTTGTAGACACAGACTTCGTGACCTTTGGCGGCCAGATGCCCTGCCATGGGGTAGCCCATGACGCCCAGCCCTAGAAATGCACATTTAGCCATTGGAATTTCCTCTCTTGCTGCCGGTGCTGCGAAAGTTTCGCTTACCAGCGATTGCCGATATGGTTCTGGACTGCTAACTGGAGCGGGTCAAGATCGGGACGAGCAGGCGATTGTGACCAGATTATTTAGAATCCTATTGGTGGTTGTTATAGCAACCATCGGACTGGCGTTGCTGGCAGCAGCGTTGGTTTATATTATCGCCGGTCGGTCTATTCCAGACTTTGACAAAGATGTGCGTGTTGCTGGCATCAACGGGCGGGTGGAAATCCTGCGCGACAATCATGCGATACCTCATATTTTTGCAGACCACGAAGCGGATGTGTTTTTCGGTCTGGGCTATGCCCATGCCGAGGATCGCTTGTGGCAAATGCTGATTATGCGCCGGGCTGTTCAAGGGCGGCTGAGCGAGATTTTTGGCCCCGACACCCTAGAGATCGACGAATTGATGCGCACGCTTAATCTGAACGGTGTCGCGCGCGCGTCCTTGGCGCGCCAATCCGACGAAGGCAAAGCGGTGTTGGACGCCTATGCGAATGGGGTGAACGCGCGGCTGAATTCTATTCGCACCGAAGCCTTGGGACGTGGCGCACCAGAGTTGTTCTTGTTTTCCAATAAACTCGCGCCTTGGACCCCCACAGACAGTTTGGCCGTGATCCGTTTGATGGCCATGCAATTGACCGACAAAGCTCAGATGGAAGTGAAACAGGCCCGATTGAGCCTTTCGCTCACCCAAGAGCGGTTGCGCGATTTGTTTCCGGATGAGCAGGGTAAGGCGATGATGGCTTTGCCTGATTTTGCCGCCCTCATGGACGCGCCTTTGCCCCAAGATTTTGCCAAAGCGCAGCCGCGCCATCCGCTTGACCCGATCCGCCCAGTTGGGTTTGCTGGGGCATCTAACGCATTTGCCGCCGCCCCTGCGCGATCTGCGGCGGGGGCAACTTTGCTGGCGACCGACCCGCATCTGTCCCTATCAGCGCCGGGCATTTGGATGCTGGCGCGTTTGGAACTGGACACAGGGGGCGTGATCGGGGCGACCATTCCGGGCATGCCTGCGATTGTTATCGGGCGCAACGCAAGTTTTGGCTGGGGGCTGACGTCTTCATATTTGGACGATCAAGATCTCTTTATTGAAAAGCTGAACCCGGAAAACCCGGATCAATACCTGACGCCTAGCGGGTATCAACCGATCACGAAACGCGAGCTTGTGATCGAGATCAAAGACCAACCTGGCACGACGATCACAACCCAGCACACGCGCCATGGACCTGTGATTGACGCGAAACATTGGTCGATTGCCAATATTCTGCCGCCGGGCCATCTGGCGGCGCTTTCTTGGGTTGGGTTTGACCCAGACGACCGTTCGGTCGACTCGTTTTTGGGGCTGATGCGCGCCAAGAACGTCGCAGACGGACGAGAAGCCACCCGCCATAGCATCGCCTTTGCCCAAGTGGTGACCATGGCCGACAAGGACTCGATTGCCATGCAAGCATCGGGACGGATGCCGAACCGTTCTGTGGATCATACATCAAAAGGACGCATCCCGTCCCCCGGTTGGCTTGGCCAAAACGACTGGCAAGGGTATCTGCCGTTTGAGGACAATCCCTTTGTGATGAACCCCCAAAGCGGCGTGATTGCCACTACGAACAATCGCCTGACGGACGACGCCTTTCCCAAGAATTGGAGCTTTGAATTTGGGGACGATCAGCGCATCCAGCGGGCCGAAAAGATGCTCAATCAGCGCGAGTTTCATACCCTTGATAGTTTTATCGAAATCCAGACCGATACGGTGTCCACATCCGCGCGCACATTGATCCCGCTGATTGCGCAGGATCTTTGGTATTTCGATGAACCCTCCGCCAGTGGCACCGCGCCGCGCCGTCGCCAACAAGCCTTGGAACTGCTGGCCAATTGGAACGGCGACATGACCGAGCATGACCCGGAGCCGTTGATCTATGCGGCTTGGGTGCGTGCCTTGCAGCACCGTTTGACAAAGGACGAGTTGACCGGAAAGACCGATCTTTTGAAAACCGTTCGCCCGCTGTTCATTGAACGGGTCTATCGCGATATAGATGGGGCGGCGATTTGGTGTGATGTGATCCAAACGCCGCGCGCGGAAACATGCGGGGAAATCGCGCAATCATCTTTGGACACCGCACTGCTGGAACTCACGGAAAAATACGGCGATCGTATTGAAAGCTGGCGTTGGGGCGGGGTGCATCAGGCGTTACATCGCCACGAGGTTTTGGGCTCTATCCCGCTGTTATCGTGGTTCGTGAACATCCGCCATGACACGCCGGGGGGGGACAATACCCTGCTGCGCGGAAAAACCATTGGCCACGGCAAAGAGCCGTTTTTGAACACCCATGCAGCAGGATTTCGTGCGGTCTATGATTTTTCCGACCCCGAAGCATCGGTGTTTATCATTGCAACGGGTCAATCTGGTCACTTCTTATCGCGCCATTACGACGATCTTGCCCAGCTTTGGCGCCGCTCTGAATATATCCCGATGACCCTAAACCCCATATTGGCTCGGGGGGGCAGTGTGGGGATTACGGTGTTGCTGCCGCTTGAAGAATAATGTGCGCTTACGCAAATAACTCGCGGCAAAGTTCGAGCGCATCCACCAGCGCATCAACTTCATCCGTGGTGTTATAAAGCCCGAACGATGCGCGGCAGGTGGCGCTGACCCCCAAATGGGTCATCAAGGGCTGCGCGCAGTGATGCCCGGCGCGCACAGCAATGCCGCGCTGATCTACCACCGTAGAAATGTCATGGGGATGCCCATGCCCGTCGATGGTAAAGGAAAAGATCGCACCCTTACCCGGCGCTTGGCCTTGCACATTCAGCCAATTCAACGCCCGGAATTTATCGGCAGCATAATCGCGAATATGCGCTTCATGGGCGGCAACATTGTCCATGCCAAGGCCATCAAGGTAGTCAATCGCCGCCCCAAGCCCGATCATTTGCACAATGCCCGGCGTGCCTGCCTCGAATTTATGGGGCGGGTCATTATAGGTGATCACGTCTTTGCCCACATCGCGGATCATATCACCACCGCCCATGAAGGGGCGCATCTGATCCATGCGCTCTTTTTTGATGTAAATCGCGCCCGATGCGGACGGCCCATAAAGCTTGTGCCCGGTCACGCAGTAGAAATCGACGTCGAGATCAACCACATTTACAGGCATATGGACCGAGGCTTGCGAGCCATCGACACAAACCGCGATGCCGCGCTCATGGGCGGCTTGGGTGATCGTTTTGATATCAACCACGGTGCCCAAGACGTTGGACATATGGGTGATCGCCACAAGCTTTGTTTTTGGGCCCATAGCCTCGATGACTTTGGCTGGATCAAGGCTGCCATCCGCTTCCACATCCACCCATTTCAGCACCGCCCCTTGGCGTTCGCGCAAGAAATGCCACGGCACGATATTGGCGTGGTGTTCCATCACACTAAGGATGATCTCGTCGCCCGGCTCAATCTGGGGCGCGGCCCAGCCGTATGACACAAGGTTCAAGCCTTCGGTGGAGCCGGACGTGAACAACACCTCGTCTTCATGACCAGCACCCAAAAAGCGTTGCAACTTACCGCGCACCGCTTCGTAATTTTCGGTTGCCAAATTGGATAGGTAATGCAGCCCGCGATGCACATTCGCGTATTCTTCGGCATAAGCGGTGGTGACCGCATCAATCACCGTTTGGGGTTTTTGCGATGAGGCGCCGTTGTCCAGATAAACCAGCGGCTTGCCGTTCACCTGTCGCGACAGAATAGGGAAGTCGGCCCTTACCTTTTCAACGTCATACATCGCAGCCTCATACGGTTGGCACAAATCCAAGCATCACAAATGCAGATAGCAGTACAAAGCCGAAAAGAAAGGCCGAAACGAGAATTCCCAGCAATGTCTTTAATAGGCTATCAAAGCCGTGCAGCACTTGCACGAACACCGAAAAGACCACGATCAGCACGCCAACAAGCACAAAGCGCAAAAACCACGCCAAGTTCTGATCCATCAGCATCAACACGAAAATCACGAGCGTTGGCAGGGCGGTGACCCAGTTGAACCACACGACGGCTTTTAACGAATCTAAACGCGTCCCCTGCCCGCCAAAGGCGCGCCCGATGCGCATGACCAGTAAAGCCGTTGCAAGGATCAAAACAAAGTTGATAATGGCTTCGGGGATTGGGTTAAAGCGCTGCAACTGAAGCGGATCATCGCCCGCGTTCATCATGGTCATAACGCCAATGCAAAGCGATAAAAGCGTCGAAATCAAACCTGCGGCAATCACCAATTCGCGTTCTCCGATGGGATAACGCAACACCACAGCAATCACTTCGCGCGGACGCAAAAAAGAGTTCAATACCAGCTGGAGCATCCCTGCCCCCCCATTCAGTTCACAACGCGACAAATTCTATCGGTGCTTAGACACCGGAATTACGCACGGTACAACACCATAGACCGCCGCGATAGCCGTCAAAACATCGCGGGCAGGCAAAAAAAGACAGCGTCGTGTTTGGTTTAGAACGCGCCTTGGGCTTTTAGGTACATGGCAAACAAAACGCCGAGCACCGCGACACAAGACATGGCCGCAAACACGGTCGAGGTGTTTTTGAAGTTATGCGCTGTAGCGATCCCTGCCGAGATGAACCAAACAAAAGGCACAAGGCTAAGCGAATAGGGCCACAGGGCGATCCAATCCGCGCCCAGCACCGGGAATGTGGGTTCAAGCGCGTATAGCATCACCGTGATTAGGGCGAATAGAAACCCGAACGGGGCGGCGACAAGTGCGCCGAAAAACACAGCAGCGCGGGTATCTTTCCAATCGCCCGTTCCCCCGCAAATGCGGCAGCAGGACCCAATGACCATGGAAAACACATACATAGCCGAGGTGCGGCATAGCAGTGCGAAAATTAACCATCCGCCAATTTCAAGCGGCATCCGTTCCGCCGCTCCGGACATCGGCGCAATGATCGTTTTGATCGACCAAGACAGAAAGAAAATCATGTCCGACATCAAGACGTAGAACAGCAAGCGGCCTTCTGAAGGGTCTTCGGCCAAAAGGCGGTTCGTGGCATCGCGCATATCGCGCCATCCGTTATAGATCCGCTCTGCCAAACTTGAGTGACCTTCTTCGTAGGTCATATGTCCCCCCACGAAATTTTCGCTCGTGGTCATTAGGCGGTCTCCGTCGTGGTTCGGATGCTGTGATGTCATGTATTTGTGTTTCATTTATGGCCAGCGCCGCGTCAATACCGGCTTAACGTAAAGGCACATTCCGGCTTAACCCCGCCTCGGGCAAGCCAAATTACGCGGGCTTATCCAGAAAACACCAAAGTGATTCCGAAAATCACCAACACCATGGTGATTAGCAGCAAAAAGGTTTTGACCCGCTGGAAGCCTTCGCCAACCGCAATGCCAGTGGACCAAATCCACAGCCAAATCAGCGAGATCGGCAAAGTGATCGCGGATTGATAGGCTTCAAACCCGGTGAGGTGGATCGCCTGCAGAGCAATCGCTTGGATCAAGATCAGCGGCACGCCCAATAGCAGCGACCAAAAGAAAGAGATGCGGGCGCGAAAATAATCGCCCTCCCCGCCGAAGGTCCAAACCGAAACCACATGGCTAAGGGCGGCAATACCGTAAAGGAACAAGGGGCCAAACAGCACCATGGCAACAAAGCGGCCCGCAATGATGCCCGGCAAGAGTTGGCCGTCGTCCATAAACGCGCCGCTGCGCATGGCTGCGGGCACGCCTGCGACAAAGGCCAGCAGGCAGGCAAGCGCGACATAGGCCAGCAGGCGTTCTTCGCCATAGCCCGCGTTCATTTGCGCCTCGAAAGAGGCTTTTAGATCGCGATAGGCGCCAATGATTTGCCCAACCATGGTGGACCGGCGCACGGGCACGGTTGTTTTTGGTTTTGCAGCAGGCTTGGCCGTAGCTTTACGCGCGCTCGGCTTTTTGGCCGGTGTCTTGCGCGTGCTCGGCTTTTTAGGTGCCGGTTTCTTGTTGGTCGTTCGTGCCATTGGAAAGCGGCGTGGCTATCGCGCGCTAAGCAGGTCAGCAAGCCCGTTGGTGACCAGTTCGCCCAAGGCTTCGTCTTCGATCTCGCCGATCGCTTCGGCCATGAAGGATAAGACCAACAAATCCGCCGCCGCATCTTTGGGGATACCGCGCGAGGTTAGGTAAAACAGCTGATCTTCGTCCACAGAACCACAGGTTGAGCCGTGGCTACAGGCCACATCATCGGCATAGATTTCAAGCTCTGGCTTGGCCAAGAATTGACTGTCTTCGTCTAACAACAAACCTTGGCTGATTTGATAACCATCGGTTTTCTGCGCGTCAGGCTGCACCAAAATCTTGCCTTGGAACACGCCAACCGCGCCGTTTTTCAGAACCTTTTTGAATACCTGACGGCTTTCGCAATGGGCCGCATCATGGGTCACGAACACCGTGTCGTCGTGATGGAAGCCCGCATCCCCATAAGCCGCACCCGCAATATGGGCGGATGTTTCATCGCCTTGGATGTCCACAACCACTTCGTTGCGCGTCAGCGCGCCATTTAGCGCCAGGGTGAAGGACTTGAACGCTGAAGCTTTTGCAAGGCGCGTGAAAATGCTGGTTAAGGCTTGCCGCGCGTCTTGGGGGCCTTGCACGCGCACATGATTGAACGCAGCACCTTCGGCCACATCCACTTCCATATTGATAGAAGATCGCGCGCCGGGCAGTCCTTCTTCGAGCAGCGTCAGACGCGCTCCAGCTTCGAGCTTAACCACATGATGCAGGCTAGGCTGGCCGCCGCTTGATAGATACCGCAGGCGAATTGGCTTTGCAGTTTCGCCAGTGACGTGGATCAGGACACCTTCGGGAGCGATCAGCGTGGTAAGTGCAGCCAAAGACCGATCAACCGGGGTTTGGCCCGTGGTTTCCAAAGCGCCGAACAAATCCTGCGCCCAGTGTAGATCAAGCGCGCCTGCGCCACTTAGCAATTCAATCTTACAACCCGCTAGTTCAAGCGGATCGGATTGCGCCGCATCAAACACACCATCCACAAAGGTCAGGGTCACAGCGTCAGTCGTATCAAAGAACGCCGCCGCTTCGCTTTTTGTGCCAAACGCGGGTTCGAAAGCTGTAAAGCCATCTGGCTTGGTGTAGCGCCAGTATTCGTCCCGTGCCATCGGCAAGCCAAGCGAGGCCACGCGACCATGAGCTGCACGGCGCGCACGGGCCAACCATCCCTCGCCCTCTGGCGCGGGTACATGGGCCAAAAACGCATCGGTCAAATCTTGTTTGGCGCTTGGCAGACCCATCAGGCGACCTCGCTCAAGATGTCAGCATAACCGTTGTTTTCAACTTCCAGCGCCAGTTCCGGCCCGCCAGTTTTAACAATCCGCCCGTTGGCCATGATATGCACCACATCCGGTTTGATGTGATCCAACAGCCGTTGGTAGTGGGTAATCACCAGAAATCCGCGTCCGGCATCGCGCAGGGCATTCACGCCGTCAGCCACCAGTTTCATGGCATCCACGTCCAAACCACTATCGGTTTCATCCAAAATGCACATGCGTGGTTCCAGCATGGCCATTTGCAAAATTTCGTTGCGCTTTTTCTCGCCACCCGAAAAGCCCACATTGACCGGACGCTTTAGCATGTCCGCGTCAATTTTCAGGTCTTTGGCTTTGGCGCGCACGACCTTTAGGAACTCACCCGCAGACAGCTCGTCTTCACCGCGCGCTTTGCGCTGTGCGTTCACAGCAGTGCGCAGAAACGTCATGTTGCCCACACCGGGAATTTCCACCGGATATTGAAACGCCAAGAACAGACCGGCAGCGGCGCGCTCTTCTGGTTCTAGGTCAAGAATATCATCGCCATCCAAACTGGCCGACCCGCCGGTCACTTCGTAACCTTCGCGCCCCGCGAGAACATAAGACAGCGTTGACTTGCCAGACCCGTTTGGCCCCATGATCGCATGGACCTTGCCCGCCTCAACGGTCAGATTGACACCTTTGAGGATTTGCTTGTCCTCATCTTCAAGGGAAACTTGAAGGTCTGAAACTTCCAACATTGCTTTGTTCCTTGTCCTAACCGGATTCGGCGATTTCTAGTCTGTTCGCATAACCATTTGCGTGATGGCCAGCAAGCGATCAGGGCGCAAAGGCATGGGTTCTACAAGAAATTCTGCCATTCGACCATGTAATGTCGGTTCCCCAAAGAATTTTTCAATGACGTGATACCGTTTTCGATGGGCATAATCGTCAAAAAGCACGCGCATCGGCTTGGTGATGTGTAGTGCGGTGGCTAAGGCACATCCAAGACGGAAGCGCCCGTCGATCAGCACCACGTCAGGTTCTACAAAATCAGGCCGCGTCCAAACGCCAAGGGGATAGGTTGGGAACTGCAAATAGCTGCTAAGATCGACCGGATAGCCCCATTTCTTGGTGGGGCCAACATCGGCCCAGATGACCTCGACCGATGTGCCTTTGGCTGATGGGTTGGCGTCCAGATACCCGCGTATCATTTGCGCCCATGCCTGATCGCTTTCCACGGAAAAGACGCGCTTGCCCGGTAGTTCGGATGCCAAAACGGTGGAGCCGCCCGATCCATATTCTAGGATCACGGTCGCCGTTTCATAAGCTAGGCGCACCCTTGCGGCTTCTTCTTCGGGCAGGGTCAATTCGGGTCTGTTGATGATCGTTGCTTGGGTCACGAAATGATCCTTTCGCAAAATGATGGGGGGAAATGCTGGTCGCTAGCGTCTTGCCATAATCCGCTCGAAAAGTCGCATCAACAAGACAAAAACCACCGTCGCGAGCGCAAGCTCGACGGCAAGTCTGATCGCGCCGTGCTCTGCCAAATCGCCCATTACGGTGCGGATTGCGAAACAAACGACAAAAAACACCAAGCCACTGATCAAGCTTTTACGGTTTTTGTTCATGCCAATTTCACCCCAATGTCAGCTCAATGTTACCGAGGTGCCAGAGGCCGACACCATCAGCATATTGTTGATCACCTCATAATCAAGGTCGACCCCCACAACCGCATTGCCGCCCAGTGCGGCGGCGCGTTCTTCCATTTCGTTAATCGCGGTGGCACGGGCTTCGCCCAAAGCAGCTTCATAAGCACCAGAGCGCCCGCCGACGATATCGCGCACTTGCGCAAAGAGATCGCGAAAAATATTCGCGCCCAAAATAGCCTCGCCCACGACGATGCCGTGGTAGGCGGAAATTGTTTTGCCCTCAACCGAAGGCGTTGTGGTGACGATCATTTTTAGTCTCCTGCGTTTTTTGAAAGGCTTTTCAACAGTGCTTATGCAAAGAAATACATGCGGTATTCGGGACCATTTTCAAGGAAATCCAAAGCGGAGCTTAGCGGGTCATGTGTTTTCTCCGTCCCAATAATCTAGACCGTCCTCATGCCGACCAATATGCTTGAAATGCGCATCCCAAAAAGTTTTGCCCGGATGGATGCCAATGGCAGAAAATTTGCCGCTATCTGGGTATTCTACGATGTCAGGGTCCGTCTGGTCTGAAATTCCCAGATAAGTCAGGGGCGCGTCGCCCGTATTGATGAGTTGATGCGCGGTTTCAGGGCCGCCACGCGGCGCGGCACAAACATCACCAGCTTTGACGGGATGGTCTTTGGCCCCAAAGCGATAGGTGCCAGTGCCACTTAGGATCACAAAGAGTTCTTCGATGCCCAAGTGATTATGAAAGGGAAACGCCCGTTTGCCGGGGGCGACGCTGACATACATGGCCCCAAGACGCTGGCTGCCAATCACCTCGCCAATCGGGGCGATGCTGGCCCCAAAACGACTAGAGCCGCCCTCTGGCGCCATTTCCATAGATTCGGCTTCGTGGATATTAACGATCGGCTTGGTCATGATGCTGATGATCCGCGATGAGCGCTTTTAGATGCGCAGTTGCGGTCAGTTTGGCGCGCATCCGGCGTTTGTAAAGGGCATAGCACAAAGCGGCGGCGATAAACCCGCCCAAAACGATCAGGCTGCCGACCCATGCCAGCGACATGCCCGGCGCGTCGTTCAAGCGCGGGAATGCTTGCGCGCGAAACAGCCAGAGCAAACCGCAGGTGACAAGACCCCAAACCATCGTCCAAGAAAGGGCGGCTTCGGCAGCGGGTTGGCTGGCGGCGCGGCGTTTGAGGAGGTTGATCTGGTCGCGGGTGAGGGTCATTTATCAAAGACGTGCAAGGGCGGCGCATGACCGCCGGGTGGGCGAGAAGCGCCCGCCCGAGGGGGCGGTCGGGCGCTGCCCGTTGTTCCAACGGGCTTGTTAACCTACCACTAGTTCACAAATCCATGCCGATTAAATCTTTTGCCTTGGCTTTCAACACCAAAAACCTTGGGGGCCATAACAAAAGAATCGTCTGCTGATTTTGCCTCAAATAGTAATTCGCGGAGATAGTCTGTATCGCGCTTTAGCCCACGCTGCCTTCAAGCGAAATCGCGACCAGCGACTGGGCTTCCATTGCGAACTCCATCGGCAGTGCTTGCAGCACTTCTTTACAAAAGCCGTTCACGACCAAGGCGACGGCTTCTTCTTCATCCATCCCGCGCTGGCGGCAATAAAACAGCTGGTCGTCGTCCACTTTCGATGTGGTCGCTTCGTGTTCGACGCGCGAAGAGTTGTTCTTACACTCGATATAGGGCACGGTATGCGCGCCGCATTTGTCGCCGATCAGCAAGCTGTCGCACTGGGTATAATTCCGGCTGTTCTTCGCCTTCGGGTGCATCGACACCAGCCCGCGATAAGTGTTCTGCGCCACGCCTGCGGAAATCCCCTTCGAGACAATCCGGCTTTTTGTGTTCTTGCCCAGATGCA
>CAZBBZ010000010.1:0-19595 GCA_964489925.1 uncultured Rhodobacterales bacterium | reverse complement strand
CTCGCAAGTTGCGCTTTATGATCCGGCTGGAACTTTTGACCATCCCAGCTTGGCTGAGCGGGGGGATGTGTTTTACGGCATGACCCCGGTGATGCAGGAAGTTTATAAGCTTTACCACGCGCGTAACTCGCATTTCGTGGTTGAGCAACGCTTGCCCGTTAGCCGCGAGATGGCCGATGCGATGATTGCCCGCATGGAAGCGCAAGGCCCAAGCCCGAAGATGTTTTGCGGGGTGAATATTAGTAAAGTGCTGCGTAGCTTTGAGCAGTTTTCAAACGTGCCGCAGACCTATTATCCCGGCAAAATCATGCGTGCCTTTGCACAAGTGCCTGGCGTGCAGACGTTTCGCACCGAAGAAGATGACGTGGGGCAAAATGTGAAATTGGTGATGGTGCCGGCAGAAGAAAAGTGAACACGTAAAAACGCTTTGTCATCTATCTGCCCCAAAAAGCAAAACCCCCGAATAAATCCGGGGGTTTCGTATTTTTTGTCCGTGTCGTTGGTTCGAAAAACTGAATTCAGTTCTAGGACGTCACAGACTGGATGAGCCACAAAAAGTGGTCAGATAGTCGCGGCTATACTATAGCCCGCCTTCGCGTTGGGCTTTCTTACGCGCGAGTTTGCGCGCACGGCGTACTGCCTCTGCCTTTTCACGAGCACGCTTGACGGATGGTTTTTCGTAATGCTGCCGAAGCTTCATTTCACGAAAAACACCCTCACGCTGAAGTTTCTTCTTCAACGCGCGCAGCGCTTGATCGACGTTATTATCGCGTACCTGTACCTGCATGTGGTTGTCACCACCTTTCTAATGTCAAATTGGTTGCGGAAGTCGCAGGAAGTGTGCGTATAACAAGGGGATGTATAACTGTCTACCTCCCAAATCTTTTTTGGAAATTTGAAGGGCGATATGACCAAAGCGAAGGCGGAAACCGATCATATAAGCGAGGCGCGTGCAGCTATTTTGCGCGCGGCGATGGTGCATGTTCCCTTTGATGGGTGGAGCGCCGACACTTTGGCGCTAGCGATCACAGATGCGGGTGTTGATGCGGGGCTTGCCGCGCAAGCTGTGCCGCGCGGTGCGCTTGATCTAGCGGTGGCCTTTCATATGGCGGGAGATGCGACGCTTGCCGAGCGTTTGCGCGCGGCTGATTTGGGCGCGATGCGCTATTCCGAGCGGGTTGGCTTTGGCGTCATGGAGCGTTTGCGGATAGCAGCCCCCAACCGCGAAGCGGTGCGCCGCGGTGTGGCGTTTTTCGCTCTGCCAGCACATGCGGGGGATGGCGCGAAATGCGTGTGGAACACAGCTGATACGATTTGGACCGCGCTGGGGGATCGTTCTGACGATTTGAATTGGTATTCAAAGCGCGCGATCTTGTCTGGCGTCTATTCCAGTGCGGCCTTGTATTGGTTGGGCGATACCAGCGATGATTTTGAAGCGACGCGAGCGTTTGTGGAACGGCGCATCGAGAATGTGATGCAGTTCGAACAAATTAAAGGACGCGTTAAAACCAGCAAGGCGTTCGAGGCGTTTATGGCCGGACCCGGTGGTCTGGCGGGGCAGTTTCTTAACCGGATCAAAGCGCCGGGGCGTGTGCCGCCGAGCGATTTGCCCGGATCATGGGGTTCAAAGGACCGGTAAGTTATGGCGTTTGGCAAGCAAATCCGCACCTATTTCAATGGGGCGTGGCACGATGGAAATGTGCCGATCATGGGGGCTGCGGATCACGGCACTTGGCTTGGAACAATGGTTTTTGATGGGGCGCGCACCTTTGAGGGCGTGTCGCCGGATCTTGATCTGCACTGCCGCCGGATTGTAAATTCCGCGCGCGCAATGGGGATGGAGCCGCCCGTATCAGCGGATCAGATCGAAGCGTTGTCCCGCGAAGGGATTGAAGCTTATGGGCCGGAAACCGCGCTTTATATTCGCCCCATGATGTGGTCGCTCGAAGGGGGTGACGGGATGATACCGGTTGACCCAAGTGCGACGGGCTTTGCGCTTTGTATCGAAGACTTGGCGATGCCCGCGTTTGGTGACTATGCGCTTGGGGTTTCAAGCTTTCGTCGGCCCCGCCAAGATATGGCGGTGAACGAGGCAAAAGCGGCCTGCCTTTACCCCAATAACGCGCGGATCATGCGCCAGGCGCAAAGCGAGGGCTTTAACAATGCGCTGTCGCTGGATGTGGATGATTTGGTCGCTGAAACCGCGTCGAGCAACGCCTTTATGGTGCGCGATGGGGTGGTGTTCACACCCAAGCCAAACGGCACGTTTTTGGCCGGAATTACGCGGATGCGCTCCATCGAGTTGATGCGCGCCAATGGCATAGAGGTGCAGGAAGTTCCTCTGACCTTAAGCGATTTTGACAAGGCGGATGAGATTTTCCTGACCGGAAATGCCGCCAAAATCACCAAGGTCACGCGCTATCTTGATCGTCAAATGCCAAGCGTGGCGCGCGCGACCCAACTGCGCGACATCTATTACGACTATGCAAAATCTGGAAGCTAAACCATGACGCAAAACCTACCTGACACCATGCGTGCGATTGAAATCACGAAGCCGGGGTTGCCGGATGTTTTGCGTTTGTGCGAGCGTCCGGTGCCGCGTGCCGGGGCGGGTGAGATTGTGATTAAAGTGGCGTATTCAGGGGTGAACCGACCAGACGTTTTACAGCGTTTGGGCAGTTATAAAGCGCCTGCGGATGCGTCAGATTTGCCCGGTTTGGAATGTTCGGGCGTTGTTGCAGATGTGGGCGAAGGCGTGTCGCGCTGGAAAGTGGGCGATCAGGTTTGCGCGCTCTTGCCCGGTGGGGGCTATGCAGAATATGCGGTCACATCCGCCTTACATGCGCTGCCAATTCCCGCAGGATTGACCATGGCGCAAGCGGCGGCTTTGCCAGAGACATATTTTACGGTTTGGTCCAATGTGTTCATGCGCGGCGGGTTAAAAGCCGGGGAGACATTTTTGGTGCATGGTGGGTCGTCAGGGATTGGCACCACCGCAATTCAACTGGCAAATGTTATGGGCGCGCGGGTGTTCACCACGGCTGGAACTGCTGAAAAATGCGCGTTTTGCGAGTCTTTGGGTGCGGAAAAAGCAGTGAACTATCGCGCGGCAGATTTTGGCGGCACCACGCGCGATCTGACCGATGGGCGGGGCGTCGATGTGGTTTTGGATATGGTGGGTGGGCAGTATATTGCGCGTAATATCAAAGCGTTAGCTCTTGATGGGCGTCTTATTCTGATTGCATTTCTAAGCGGTGCGGAGGCGCAAATTAACTTTGCAAACATCATGGTTAAACGCCTGACGGTGACCGGATCAACGCTGCGTCCTCAGTCCGTTGCGGCCAAGGCGGAAATCGCCCGCCAACTTGAAGCGCAGGTTTGGCCCTTGATTTCCACCGGGCGGATTGGTCCGATTATGGATCACACGTTTTCACTGGAACATGCTGCGAATGCGCATAAACGCATGGAAAACTCAAGCCACATCGGAAAGATGGTGCTTAAGGTCGCGGGGGCATAATGCGACGACTATTCGTCGTTTTCTAGCGCTTGGATCGACTGATCCACATAGGTCGCGCTATGCATTGCTCCAAGCTCTTCCAATTGCTCTTTTGACCACAGCAGAATGCGCAGAAGCGCGGCTTTTTCGGCCTCGCGTTCTGCTGGGGAAAGCAGAGGTAACTGTTGTTCTAGTTCGTACATTTTTTATGGCGCCTTCTATGTTCGCTAAAACTGTATCCTAGAATCAGAAAATAAGTTCAAATATTGGAAATTCTAACTTTGGGTGGTTTTTCGCACTAACTGTTTGTTAACTTAACTACTTAATCGGGAAAAAATCAATATATTCCCGTTGGCAATCTCTAATAACATCACGTCCGCAGCGCCGAAGCTCTAATGACTTGGTCAAGCAGATGCGCGCTTCTTGCAAAGCGCCGGACTTGCAGGTGATCGTCACCATGTCGGGCAATAGTTGTTTGTTGGCCTCTAAAAAGGCATCCTCGATCACGCTGGGGGGCAGGTCTAGTTCGCGCTCTACTTGGCGCAAGACGTCGGGGCGGTTGATTTTTTCATAAGCGCGGCGCGCTGTGTCGAAATAATCTGCCGAGGACAGCCCCGCGCAGCGTCCGTGTTTTTTCCACTGATACCATGCAGACCCCGCAGAACCCATGATGTCGGCCATATCGCGGGTTTGCGCGCGGCTGGGGTCGCGTTTGGATGTGCGGCAATAAGACGGCCAGCCTGTTTCGTATTGTGGCCAAAGCCCATGCAGAACAAAGCCATTGTCCCGGCTTTCTTCGCATTGTTCTGCGCCGCGTGCATCGCCTTCAAAGCGGCACCAGCTTGGGGACCAGGATAGGGCCATAACGTAGTAATCAAAATCACCGGCTTGTTCGTTCTTGGCGCCAGATTGACCCCCGAATGACAGGGTGAATATAGCCAGAATGACGAGGATCGGGGCGGACCGCAAAAGGGTCTTTAAGTAAGTAAACATTTGACCTATATAGCTTGGGTACTTCCCCACGAAAACCAAATCTCGCAAGTTGCAGCGCGAACCGTTGGTTTCTCGCAATAATAGCCGCCTATCGGCAAGGAGATAAACGCATGTCATACCCGCTTATGCGAAAGGCCACGGCCGTTTGGTTGGTCGACAATACAACGCTGACCTTTACGCAGATCGCAGAATTTTGCGGCCTACACGAGCTGGAGGTCAACGGCATTGCTGATGGCGAGGTCGCGCAAGGTGTCAAAGGGTTTGACCCGATTACCAACAATCAGTTGACCCAAGAAGAAATTGATCGCTGCCAGTCGAGCAAAAAAGCCCGTCTAAAGCTGAAGTATAACCCAGCAGCTGAAGGTGAAACCAAGCGCAAAGGCCCGCGGTACACGCCACTGTCCAAACGGACAGAGCGTCCAGCGGCGATTGCGTGGTTGGTGAAATTTCACCCAGAGTTGTCTGATGGTCAGATTTCCAAGCTGGTTGGCACAACAAAGCCAACGATTCAGTCGATCCGTGATCGGTCACATTGGAATTTTGCCAATATTTCCCCGGTTGATCCGGTTGCTTTGGGCATGTGTAAGCAGTTGGAATTGGACAATGCGGTTGCCAAAGCGTCCAAGCGGCGTGATGCGCAAACGCCTGTGCCGACGCCATCTGATCTGGGGATCATGGACACGGCTGATAGTTTGGCCGCAGCACAAGAGCCACGCATGCCATCCAACATGAGCGGGCTTGAGAATTTCTCGCTTAATGAAGATGCTAGCGACGAAAAAGCGGACGAAAGCACGCTTGTTGATGCGGAAAGCTTGTTCAATTTGCCAGAGTCCGACAGCGACCCGCAGCCTAGCTAAACCTTGCAAGGCACGTTTAGTAGGCGGGCAGATCCACCGGATCAAACAAGGTGCGCCCGCCGTCAACGGTTAAGATTTGTCCCGTAATAAAGCTGGCTTCTGGTGAGGCGAGGAACAGGGCCGCGTTTGCGGCTTCCTCGCTGTCACCGATGCGGCCCATTGGGGTGGCTTCGATCATGCGTTCGCGCAATTCGTTGTCGTCGTTAAGCGTGGTCCGCAGCCAAGCGCTCATCACTGATCCAAGCGCTAGGCCGTTCACGCGGATGCCGCTATCGGCCAGCGACACCGCCATTGAGCGGGTTAATTGGTCAAGTGCTGCGGATGCAATCGCGTAAATTCCCAAGGTTTTGATGGTGCGCTGCGTGGCGATTGAGGTCACGTTGATGATCGCGGCATCTGTGCGGTCTTCAGGCTCGACGCCCTCGTTTTGTTTGGCAATCTTGCGCGCAAAAGCACGGCTTAGCTTTAAGTTGGCGAGCACGTTTTGGTCAAACATACGCGCCATTTCACCATCATCATCAGCAGCGGGATCCGCGTGATTGATGCGCCGCGAGGCGTTGACCAGCACATCAACCCGGTCAAAGCCGTCGATAGTGGCGGAAATCAAATTGGCGATGGTCAGCTTTTCGGTCAGGTCGCCAGAAAACGCCTGAACTTCGAATTTGCGGTCTTCTAGGTCGGTCACCACGCGGGCCAAGCCGTCTTCGTCTTTGTCCACCAGCGTGACGCGCGCGCCAACTTCAGCGAAGCGCTGCGCGATGGCGCGGCCAACCCCGTTTGCAGCACCGGTGACGATGCAAGACTTACCTTCGAGCGACATGACTGTAGCCCTTTCCCCTTAAGCGGTGCCGCGTTGCGTCGTCCTACGCAGGGAGCGGCCTGCTTTCCCAAAACTGGGCGCAGACTAACGGGTTGAACGGGAATGAGCCAATGATTCTAGTGATGTTTGAAATTGGAGCGTGCGGCGTTGCGAGCGCGTGACATACCGCGCTGACATACGACAGAGGGCTTAGGCCGGACGGCGCGCGTCGATGATTTTGAATGCGGGACTTGGGGTGGAAATTTCGACCCGCTGAAAGCAGCTTTTTAGGGTGTTTTCATAGGCGAGATGGCGGTTTGCTACCATCAACAAGCGCCCTTTTTTGTGCAATATGCGTGCCGAGGCTTCGATGAAACGGCGGCCCAAATCAGGATCACTTGCGCGGTCTTGGTGAAACGGCGGGTTCATAATCACCAGATCATAATTGTTTTTGGGCAGGCTTGGCACGTCGGCCCAATGAAAGTCGGCTTTTTCAGCCGTCACGTTCAGCTTTGCCGCCGCCAGCGCGTCTGCATTTGCCTCATAAAGATCCAGGGTTTCAACCTTGGGTGCTGTGTCCAGCAGGCGTTTTGACAAATAGCCCCAGCCGGCACCAAGATCAGCGACCCGTCCTGCAAT
This sequence comes from uncultured Rhodobacterales bacterium, assembly GCA_964489925.1. Taxonomy (GTDB): domain Bacteria; phylum Pseudomonadota; class Alphaproteobacteria; order Rhodobacterales; family Rhodobacteraceae; genus CAYLLD01. Next base: position 12,811 of record CAZBBZ010000010.1, on the reverse strand, counting down.
TTCCGGCGTGAAGGCATCGGCTAGTTGTGCCGAGCCATCGTCAATGCGTCCAGTGCTGAACATCCCCGGCGCAGTCCAAAAGCCGCTTTCCATTTGGGTCATTTCGCCCGCGTTCGCCCAGTCGCTTAGAGTGTCGGGGCTGTGATCTTCGCGGGTCAGCCAAACAACCTTGCCATGGGATTTGGCGGCATGACCGTCGAGCGTCAAAAACGCACTCAGGTCTTTGCGCAAGCGTTCGATGCCGTCGGTTTTATCGCCAGAAATTGCGATTTTGCCGCCCGGTTGCGTGCGCGCCCATGCATCGGCGAATAACGCGCGGGTTTGGTCTTTGTTACGGGTGATGTTCAAGAGCGTTAGATTAAAGCCGGCTTGATCCGGGGCCGCTGGTTGCGCGCCTGCTTGGGCCATTGCATGACTAAGCGGTTTGAACGGTTGCACGGTGAATATGTTTTCGGGGCCAATTTCCGCAAGCACAGGCCCAGGCTCCGCCATGAGGTATAGGCAATTTCCATCCGGGCGCTGCAAGGCGCCGTCTTCAAACGGGATCATAAATCGGTGGGAGTTTGGCACGACGAAAAGCTCAGTCTTGGTGGTGGAGGGAGCTTAGGGGGCGGCTCACTCTTTTTCCGCTCACTCTTTTTCCATCGTGCATTGCAATGGATGTTCGTTCTGGCGGGCAAAATCCATCACTTGCGTCACTTTGGTTTCCGCGATTTCAAAGGAAAACACACCAACAATCGCCAAGCCTTTCTGATGCACGTTCATCATCAAATCGACGGCTTGGTCGTGGTTGATGCCAAAAAAGCGCTGCAACACATAGACCACGAATTCCATAGGCGTGTAGTCGTCATTGATGAGCATGACTTTATACAACGGCGGGCGCTCTGACTGCGCCTTTGGCTTGGTCAGTAGCACGGTATCCGGTGTGTCACCGGTTTCTTCGTCCGTCATTTTATGAAGCGTCATCTCAACCATACAACATTTTCGCGTGTTTTAGCGGCTTTTACAAGCTTTGGGAACGCTTACTATAATAGGTGAGGATAGAAAGAAAAAAAGGGGGCAAACAATAAAAAGGGGACCAGAGGCCCCCTTTTGGTCATCGTCGTTAACGTCGCCGAATTAAAGCGAAAACGACTTAGCTGTTTCGGTCGCCGCAGTAACGCGCGCATTCAACGGCTGGGACATGTCTTTAACAGATGCTGCAAGCATGTCGTTTACTTTGGTTGTTTGCTTCATCACACCTTCAAAATAGGATTTGGCGAAAGCAGACTGTTTTTCAAAAAGTTCGGTTACTGTTTTGGCCGATGCAAGATCCTGAGCGGCGGCAACTGTGTCTTCGAACGATTTCTTGGAATAAGATGTCACTTCAGCGCTGAAGTTTTCCGCAGCTTTTGCGGCGATTTCTTGGCTTTGCACCATGGCATCGACATTTTCTTGGCTAAAGGCGGTCAGCTTTTCAAAGCCGTTGGCAACTTTTTCCATTTGTTCCTTCGCAGCTTTTTGAGTGTCAGCAGCGATTGTTTCGATGGTGTCAGTTACGTCTTTGGTTGTCTTGGTAGCCATTAGATTTCTCCTAGGACAGTGAAACAGGGGATTTGAATTCGATAGCCATGTTATAGGTGGCATGTTGCGGTGCGTCAAGGATTTTTTGTGCGGTGCAGCAAAGATCGGCTTTTGTTGCTTTAGATGTGAAAGCGAAACACCTATCGATGAAGCGCCAGATTGGGGCTTGAGTTGCGAATCACTTGTGCTAGTCTGGCGAAAATGACCCGCAAAATGCGGGCGATCACGAGGCAGGCAAGCAGTGTCAGCATACATTCGGGTTGCGCGAGCGCTATTGAGCGCTGCTATTTGCGCGACTTCCATCAATTTGGCGGCTCCAGACGTGGGGCGCGCAGCGCCTTATGCGGCGCTGGTCATGGACGCGCGTTCAGGCAAAGTGCTGCATGCGCGCAATGCGGATCGACGGCTGCATCCTGCGTCTTTGACCAAGATGATGACCCTATACGTGGCCTTTGAAGCGGTTGAGCGCGGTGAGATTAAGCTCGACACTGTTGTGACGATTTCAAAGAACGCCTCGAAAGAGCCGCCTTCAAAGCTTGGTTTGCGGGCAGGGCAAAAGATTAAGTTTCGTTACTTGATCCGCGCGGCCGCGATTAAGTCGGCCAATGACGCGGCCACTGCCATTGGGGAAGCGGTATCGGGCAGCGAAGCGGCATTTGCCCGACGCATGACGGCGACCGCCAAAGCGATGGGCATGGGCAACACCACGTTTCGCAACGCGCATGGGTTAACCCAGTCCGGGCATCTATCGACCGCGCGCGATATGGCGACCCTTGGGCGGCGCTTGTTTTACGATCATCAAGATTACTACAATCTGTTTTCGCGTATCCGCACCAGTGCAGGCACCAAGACCGTTGCCAATACCAACGGGCGGATACTGACCCAGTATCGGGGCGCGGATGGCATCAAGACCGGGTATACCAACGCGGCGGGCTATAATTTGGTGGCCTCGGCACGGCGCGGAAATGAACGGATTATTGCGTCGCTTTTTGGTGGCAAAAGCGTGGGCTGGCGAACCGCCCGCATCAAGCAACTGCTCGACATGGGCTTTCAGCGCGCGCCGAGCCAAGAGCGTGTTATTCGCCCGCAAAAGATCCCCTATATCGGCAATGCGCAGATCGCGTCTTTGGGCAAGCGTTCTAAGGAGCGGCTGCCTACGCAAATTAAACATGCCTATTTGCCCGAACGTCGTCCGCGTCAAGATAACTTGCCCGAAGTGGATGCTTTGGTTGCGCGCGCGGTGCTGGATCAAGAAATTGAGGACGCGGTTGCAGGGGCGGTTTTGGCTGCATCTGGACGCGATATCCCGAGCCTAGATCGCATGGCGCTACCGCGGCGGCGACCGAAACCGGGTCAAAAGTCAGACTCAGCCGAGCCGCAGTTTGATCCCAACAAGCCGCGCGTGGTGCAAGTGGCACGCGGTGCAGGTGCAAAATGGGCGGTGGAACTAGGTATTTTTGCAAATCGGACCGAAGCGGAAAAGCTATTGCTGGTCACGGCATTGCAGGAGTTTTCGGCGCTCGATGGCGCATTTCGCAAAATTGAAACGGTTCAAAACGACGGGCGCCGCGAGTTTCGTGCGCGCTTCGTCGGTTTGACCGAAAAAGACGCAACGCGCGCCTGTGCGGGTTTGCTTGCGCGTAAAAAGACTTGTGTAGCAGTTTCGCCTGGGACCTAATATCCCCAAAATTTGTACTTGTTCCAGGCAAGAGCGCCGGCCGCTAATCCCTCCCCCCAACAATTAGCGGCCGGCCTTATTTTCACGCTATGCGTGTGTTTTTCTCAAAATTTGTGGTCAATTCTGCCCTCACGAATTCGTGATCTATTCGTTTATTAGATATTTCACCTTATTGGCGAGTGACGATGAATTGACAATAAATGCAGTTTGTCGAGCTTGGGTCAGCATGAGGTTTTACGGGCGAAGTATTGATTCGTTCAAGCTAGGGTATTCCTCCGGTGCTGCTTAAATCTTAGATATATAGATTCGGTATATAGTCCCAAAAACTGGCGTAATGAGCAAAATTCCCAATTTGCAAGCAATTATCGGACGAGATTTTTGCAAAATGCAATGCAAAATGAATAACACGCTTTGATTGAGTTTTTGGTGTTCGGGGCGCTTTATCTAAAAAATGCCGAAAAGCTGTTGTGAAGGACGGTGAAGCAAAAAATTTTCGATTCTTTTTAATAAAACGGCAATATCTGCGTGTTTTTTAAGGCATTGGCACGAAAATTGCTTATACAACGTAGAGTGGAGCAACCTGGAGGCCATAATGAAACATCCTGTTGATGTTCATGTAGGGAAAAGAATACGCCACAGGCGCTGGATGGTCGGTATGACCCAACAGCAACTTGGGGACAAAGTTGGAATTAAATTCCAACAAATTCAAAAATACGAAACCGGAATGAACCGCGTTAGCGCGTCCCGTCTTTGGGACATTGCAGCGGCTTTGGAAGTGCCGATTAACTTTTTCTTTGAAGGCGTGGATGAAAACGCGACGGATCAGAAAAGCACAACCGATCTAAAGAACAAAGGTGATTTGCTTGCAGATCGCGAAGCTTTGGAACTGGTGCGGTCTTACTATGCCATTCCAGAACAACAGCGCAGACGCTTGTTCGATTTGGCCCGCGTTTTGAGCGAAGAAGACTAACGAAAAAATGTGACAGGGGACACGCCGGGCCATCGTCGGGACGGCTCAAGCGTTGACCTTGTTAGATTGATATGAAATCCCCGGTGGCACTGCTGTCGGGGATTTGTTTTTAAGGAACGCTGTCATGGAAGATCATGCTGCAGTCGCGCAAGCTTTGGCAGATGCTGCCGCTGATGTGACAATGCGATATTTTCGTAGTCCCGACCTTTTGGCCGATAATAAAGCATCGGGGTCAGAGTTTGACCCCGTAACCCTTGCGGATCGCGAAGCGGAAACCGCTATGCGCGCGGTATTGGCCGCGCGTCGCCCGCAAGACGGCATTTTGGGCGAAGAATTCGAAAACCTGGCAGGGGAAAGCGGGCTAACTTGGGTGCTTGACCCCATTGACGGCACGCGGGCGTTTATTTCCGGCGCGCCGAGTTGGGGGACGTTGATCGGTTTGTCCGATGGAACGCGAGTTCTGCATGGTACCGTGTCCCAGCCCTATATCGGCGAGACTTTTACGGGCGGACAGGCCGGGGCATTTTTGTCGCGCGGCGACGGGCAAACGCCGATCAAGGTACGCTCTTGCGGCGCTTTGGAAGATGCTATTTTGATGACGACTTTCCCGGAAGTCGGGTCACCTTACGAGCGTGCGGCATTTGAGAATGTCAGCGCGCGCGTTCGGCTGACTCGCTATGGATTTGACTGCTATGCTTATTGTTTGCTTGCCATGGGGCAGATTGATTTGGTGATCGAGGCTGGGCTGCACGCCTATGATGTGCAAGGCCCGATTGGGGTTATCGAAGCGGCGGGCGGTATCGTGACCACTTGGGATGGTGGGTCTGCCTTGAATGGCGGGCGGATTTTGGCAGCAGGCGATCGCCGGATGCATGAAGCGGCGTTAGACTTGCTGAACAGCTAGGGGTTAAGCGGGGATATTGGTGTCCAAAAACGCTTCTATCCGGTTCCACACGATTTTTTGAATCTCTGGGGATTCCATTAACATTTCATGCTGCGCACCGGTGCAGCACACCAAATCGCCCGCGCCGTCTTTGGTGTGATAGGCATCAATGCTCGCGGGGGAAACGACGCGTTCCTCTGACCCCACAAAAGTCAGGGTCGGCACATTGACCACATCTTTGCGAGCCATATCGCGGGTTTCATCCAAGCTTTCTTTTAGCCAGCGGATTGATGGCCCGCCAAGGCCGAGATTGCTATGGCTTTTGAGCGTTTCCACCAGCCAATTCCAGGTGGGCTCAAAGGTCGTCAAGGAATTGCCCTTGAATGGTGCGTAGAGCACGTAAGGGTCAGCGCGAGAAACAATCGGGAGGCGTTTGCGCCCAAGTCCGATTGCCGCGCAAATCGTGACGATCAAATGGACCAAGGGGCGCAGCAAAACTGGGATATTGATGCCCCACATCGGCGCGGTAAAGATCGCGCAACTCACATCGAGGCCGTTATAGAGAGAGCGCAGGCCGATTGCGCCGCCCATAGAATGGGCTACCAAAACGCGTGGGCTTGGCAAAGCGACAACAGCGTCATGCGCTAAAATGGCATTTATATCATCTTGATATTGCTGGTAATCTTCAACCCAACCGTAGGTCAGGTCATTTTCCGGGCGGCTTGATAGCCCTTGCCCGCGCCAGTCAGACACCAAAACGCTGAACCCAAGGGACATGAAATGGGCGATGCTATGGGCATATTTTTCGATGTATTCAGTGCGGCCGGTATAGATTAGGACCGTGCCGCGCGTGCCGCCGGACCAAATGGCAAAGCGAAGGCGTAGACCGTCGCTGGTATCCAGCCAATAGGCCTGCCCTCCGTGGGGCAGACCGGAAATGTCGGTATAGAGAGGGGGAGCCTCTGGGTCAGCCAAAGACGCCTGCCAATTTCATCGCCAGACCCATTTCGCCGTCAACGGACAGTTTGCCGCTCATGAAGGCCATCGTGGGGTTAACGTCGCCTGACAACATGCCCTGAAATGTCTCTGCATCGGCAGACAGAGTGCAATCCGCATCTGCATCTGAAAGTTCGGCGGTTTCACCGTCAACGCGAATGACGCCTTCATCGGCGATGTCGAATTTTATAGTGCCTTCAAAGCCGCTTCCGTCTAATTTACTTTGAAGAAGTTTTAAGGCACCATTAAGTATGTCGCTCACGGGGGTCTCCTTGGATGTGACCGCTGGGGTCAGCGGTCTGGCTGCTCGAATTAATTCACACTTGGACTATGTTAAAGGGAATGGTCATGCTTAGAAAGTGCACAATTCCCGGGTTCGCCTTGGTTTTGCTTACCTTGACGTTAGGTCACGCGAGCGCAGCTGACAAGTCTGAACGTCTGGAAACGCTATTGCAGCGTTTGGCAGACCCCGCGGATGCCGAAGGTGAGTGGGTTTCGGAACAAGTGATGGATCTTTGGGCCGAGAGTGGATCGCGCACCACGAGCTATTTATATCAGCGCGGTTTGAAAGCGGCGCGTGAAGATAATTTGGCCGTTGCGGTCGAACATTTTTCCGCAGCGATAGATCACGCACCGGAATTTGCCCAAGCCTATTTTTCGCGCGGCAATATGTTCTTGCAGCAGGGCGAACATGGCCTCGCTTTAGAGGATTTCATGCGCGCAATTGCGTTTGTTCCCGATCACTTTGAGGCCTATTTCGGTCTTGGTGTGACGCTTGAAGCGATGGGAGAAGAAGAAGCGGCCTTGCGTGCGATGCGCCGTTCATTCGCGCTGAACCCGCATCGTGAAGATTTGGCCGATTCTATCGAGCGCTTGGAAATTGAAGTTGAGGGGCGCAAGACCTGACGCCGATTGTAGGTCCAAAAACACCGATCCCCCCGCATTTATTCCAAGACTAAATCACCATGGCAAAATCCAACATCCGGGCCATTCTTGGCCCCACCAACACGGGTAAAACCTTTGAGGCGCTTGCACGTATGGCCACCCATCGCACGGGTATGATTGGTCTACCGTTGCGGCTTTTGGCGCGGGAGGTTTATGACAAGCTGGTAGCGCGTCACGGCCCCTCGGTGGTGGCGCTGATTACGGGCGAAGAAAAAATCGTCCCCCCGCGCGCGGCCTATTGGGTTTGCACGGTTGAAGCGATGCCCACAGGTGTTGGTGCGGATATTGTGGTGGTGGATGAAATCCAGCTCTGCGCCGATCAAGAGCGTGGGCATGTGTTTACGGATCGGTTGCTCCATGCACGCGGCAATCTTGAAACGCTGTTTTTGGGGTCAGATACGATCCGCGCGCGGCTAAAAGAATTGGTGCCAGAAACGATTGTGGAACGGCGCGAGCGATTGTCGGTTCTAAGTTACGGTGGGTCCAAAAAGCTAAGCCGGATGCCCGCGAGGTCTGCGATTGTCGGCTTTTCGATCGACGAGGTTTACGGCATCGCCGAGTTGCTGCGCCGCTTAAAAGGTGGGGCGGCGGTGGTGATGGGCGCGCTGTCTCCACGCACGCGCAATGCGCAGGTCGATATGTATCAAAATGGCGAGGTTGATTATCTGGTCGCCACAGATGCGATTGGCATGGGGTTGAACCTTGATATCGATCATGTGGCATTTGCTGGCGTTCATAAATTTGACGGGCGGCGCGCGCGTGGGTTGATGGCCCATGAGATGGGGCAAATTGCGGGGCGGGCAGGGCGCCACGCGCGGGACGGCACTTTTGGGGAAACTGGTGATGTGGACCCGTTTGAACCATCGGTTGTGCGCTCGGTTGAAAACGGGCGGTTTGCCCCGATTAACAAGCTGAATTGGCGCAATAGCGACCTTGAATTTGGTAATGTGGACCGCTTAATCGCGGCGCTTGAAATCTACCCAAACGAAGAAGGTTTGATCCGCGCCCGCGAAGCAGATGATCTGCGCGCGTTGAAATCCTTGGCGGATCGTGACCAGTCCATTGCGCATCTTTCGACGCCAGATGACGTGCGTCTCCTTTGGGAGGTTGCGCAAATTCCCGACTTTCGCAAGATTTCCCACAGCGATCACACGGAATTACTTGGGACGATATTTGACTATTTGGCAGGGCGTGCCGGGCAAATATCTGCCGATTGGCTTGGCGCACAGCTAAAAAAGATCAATAAAGCGGATGGTGACATAGACACGCTGTCGAAAAGACTGGCCTTTGTGAGGACGTGGACGTATGTCAGCCAAAGACAGGACTGGGTGGAAGACGCGCCGTTTTGGCAAAGTGAAACGCGCAAGATCGAAGATGGCTTGTCGGATGCGCTGCACCACGCACTGGCGGCCAGATTTGTTGATCGTCGAACCTCAGTTCTGATGCGGCGACTGAAACAAGGAACGAAGTTGGTGGCTGAAGTGAATTCTGATGGCGAAGTTCGGGTCGATGAACAATTCGTCGGCAAATTGGACGGGTTTCGTTTTATTGCGGATAAAACCGCAAGTGGCGACGAAGCCAAAACCATTCGGGCGGCCGCAGCGCAAGCTTTGGCTCCTGAATATAAAATGCGTTCTGACAAGCTTTATAATGCACCGGATGCCGAAATTGATCTGACCGAACAGGGCGGATTGATGTGGGGCGATATCGCTGTTGGTAAGCTGCGCCGCGGGTCCGAAATTTTGTCGCCAGAAATTGATGTTTTTGTTGATGATGAAGCGGGGGCCGAGGTTGCGCAAAAGGTTCAGCGTCGCCTGTCCCATTGGTTGACCCGCCGGATCGAGGCGTTGTTTGAACCGCTCATGGCCATTCGCGCAGATGAAAGCTTGCAAGGCTTGGCCAAAGGCGTTGGGTTTCAGCTGGTCGAAGCGCTTGGTGTGATTGAGCGCAAAACGATTGCTGATGATGTCAAAGCACTCGATCAAGACGCGCGCGGGCAACTTCGCAAACATGGGCTGCGCTTTGGGCAGTACACGTTGTTTTTGCCGTTGGTCTTGAAACCTGCGCCGACGCGGTTGCGCTTGGTCTTGTCCTCTTTGTTTGACGGAATTGATGAATTTCCATCCTCGCCGCCTCCGGGTTTGGTGACGATCCCTGCGGATGAAAAGATTGATGATCTAACACTTGTGCGGTCGGGTTATCGTCGCGCCGGGGATCGGGCCATTCGTGTGGATATGGTGGAACGCTTGGCGGATTTGGTGCGGGCTGAAAATGCGCGTGCTGGATTTGAAGCGACGCCGGATATGTTGTCGATCACGGGCCTGACGCTGGAACAGTTTTCTGGCCTGATGGAAGGCATGGGCTACACAGCCGAGCGCGGTGAACGCGAAAAGAAGCGCGCCGAAGTTAAGGTGGACGTTGAGGCCAAGGTTGATGAAGCGCCAAGCGCTGATGCGGAAGTCAAAGCAGATGATGCGCCAACACCTGCGGACCCGGCACCGGAAGCTGTAGCAGCACCCGAAGCTGCAAAAGATGCAGAAGCCGAAGCTCCGGTCATGGAAGTGTTCTACACCTTCCGCTGGGTGCCTGCGCGCAAGCCAAACGCGCAAGGGCGCGACAAGCCGCGTAAGTTCAAGGACAACAATAAGTCCAAGGGCGATCGGCGCGGCAAAAAGCCGGATGCTAAAACTTCGGCCAGCCCTAAGAAATCGCATAAGCCGAAAGCCATTGATCCGGATAATCCTTTCGCGGCTCTTGCCGCGCTTAAGGACAAGGGATGAATGGCCGAAGAAAAGCTGCGGCTGGACAAATGGCTTTGGCAAGCGCGGTTCTTTAAGTCCCGCGCTTTGGCGGCGGATGCGGCAAGTTCGGGTCGCACGCGCCTCAATGGAAATCGCGTTAAGAAAAGTTCCACGCCTGTGCGAGTGGGGGATGTGATTACCTTTGTGCAAGCCAAAGAGGTGCGCGTTGTGCGGGTTTTGGACGTGGGGGAGCGCCGCGGTCCTGCGTCCGAAGCGCAGTTGCTTTACGAAATTATAGGGCAAGAGCCATAAATAGGCCGCACAGGGGGGCTTGTCACAGGAACTGCATTGTGAAACACCCCATTCGCCCTTATGTGAGGGAGAATTGCTTGCCTAAAGGATCAAGACCAAGATGACCTATGTCGTGACCGACAACTGTATCGGCTGCAAATTCACCGATTGCGTCGAAGTTTGCCCAGTAGATTGTTTCTATGAAGGCGAGAACATGCTGGTGATCCACCCCGATGAATGTATTGACTGCGGCGTCTGTGAACCAGAATGTCCTGCCGATGCGATCCGCCCGGACACAGAACCGGACATGGAACCTTGGGTTGATTTCAACCGTAAATATTCCGAAGCCTGGCCCGTTCTGGTCACAAAGCGCGATCCTTTGCCAGAGGCGGATAAGCTTGATGGGCAAGAGGGCAAGCTGGAAACGCATTTCAGTGAAAAGCCGGGCGAGGGTGGCTAAGCCACTCATCTGCATTGACTTAATGGCGTAACGCTTTTCTTTCCCTTGATTTTTTGCTATTATGTCCCCATCTCAAAGAGCCGAGCAGTTGGCCAACCCATAAAGCAAACATGTCCAAACGAAGCTCTGTCATTGGCCAATTTTCCCTGTGACAGCCGCGTAACATGCGAAAAGATTGAAAACCAATGAGCAAAAGCAAATCTAAAACCGAATTCAAGCCAAACGATTTCGTGGTTTACCCGGCCCATGGTGTTGGCAAAGTGGTGGCGATTGAGACGCAAGAAATTGCGGATATCGAGATGGAATTGTTCGTAATCGCCTTTGAAAAAGACAAAATGACCCTGCGCGTGCCAACCGCCAAAGCTGCTGGTGTGGGCATGCGGTCTTTGTCGAGTGTGGCTGTCGTGAACAAAGCGCTTGAAACCCTCAAGGGGCGCGCGCGCGTTAAGCGGGCCATGTGGTCGCGCCGGGCGCAAGAGTATGAGCAAAAGATCAACTCTGGTGATTTGATCTCGATTGCTGAAGTGGTGCGGGACTTGCATCGCCGTGATGAGCAGCGCGAACAAAGCTATTCAGAGCGTCAGTTGTACGAAGCCGCTTTGGAACGTCTGACCCGCGAAGTTGCGGCCGTAGACGGGACCGATGATTTGGCCGCGAACCAACGCATCGAAGAAGTCTTGGTCACGCGCGCACCTGCGGCGACAACCTAAGCCAAAGCGAAATTTATATAGTGATAGGGGCGCATTTATTTGCGCCCTTTTCTTTTGCGGACGCGCTTAAAGCGGCCAAAAGACGGGGATCAGCACACTCGCTAGAAGCCCGATCATCAGGTTCAATGGCACACCAATCTTCAAGAAGTCGGTAAATTTATAGCCGCCGGGCCCGTAAACCATCGTGTTGGTTTGATAGCCAATGGGGGTCGCGAAACTGGCCGAGGCTGCAATCATCACCGCAATGACCAAGGGGCGCGGATCTAGCCCCAAGGTTTGAGCCAAAGCAATCGCCACCGGGGTAATCGCCACGGCCACCGCGTTGTTGGATACCAGTTCGGTCAGCACGGAGGTCAGCAGGTAAATTGCCCAGACGATCAAAATCGGGTGCAAATTTGCCAAAAGCGGTGCGGCGGCATTTGCCAATAGCGTCACCGCTCCAGAGTTTTCCAATGCCAACCCGACGCCCAGCATAGCAAAAATCAGCACCAAGAGACGCCCATCGACGGCAGAAAAGGCTTCATCCGCATCAATGCAGCGGGTCAGCAGGATAAAGGTCACCGCAATCACCGCGATGGCAAAGATCGGCATGATTTTTAGCGCGGAAATTGCAACCACGGCGATAAGGGCGGCGACCACCAATGGGGCCTTGGCCCGCCGGTAGGGTTGATCGGTTGGGGTCGTGACATTTATCAGCTGCATGTCGTTGGTCAGATTGGCGATGTCCTGATCGGTTCCTTCGATCAAAAGTGTGTCACCGACACGCACAGACAGACTGGCAAAATCAGCACCAATGTTTTGGTCACGGCGATGCACAGCCATCACGTAAACGCCGAACCGCCGCCGCAGACGCAAGTTCCCCAAAATGCGACCAACAAGGCGGCTGCCGGGGGTCACCAGCACCTCGACAGTTTTGGTTTCTTGCGCATCAAGAGGGGCGGTCATTTCCAGATTATTATCGTCCTTGATCGACAGCAGTTCGCCCACACTTGTGCGAAGCACCAAACGATCACTTTCCGCCAGCACTGTTGTGCGCAGCTCTGCGCGCAAGCTTTGGTCGCCGCGAATAATGTCGATCACACGAAGATCGCTGCGATTAAGCGCCTTTGCTTCGGCAATAGTTTGGCCAATCAAACGCGACCCGGGCGGGATCACCACTTGACTAAAGAAACGTCGGGACTCCCCGCTGCCTAGCAAATCCGCCATTGACGCGCGGTCGGGCAACAGCCGCGGTGCTGCTATGCGCAAATATAGCAGACCAAAGACGGCGAGGATGATCGCAAGCGGTGTGACCTCGAACAAGGAAAACGGGTCCATGCCGTTCTTCTGCGCCACCCCATCGACCAGCAAGTTGGTCGAGGTGCCGATCAATGTCAGCATCCCGCCAAAAATTGCGGTGTAACTCAGCGGGATCAAAAGTTTTGAGCTGGTGGTGCCAAGGGTTTTGGACATTTGGATTGCAACGGGGATCAACATAACCACCACAGGCGTGTTGTTGATAAAGGCCGAGGACAGAAGAATCAGAACCGCAAAACCAACCATGACCGCAATGGGCCTGGTGCTGGCATGTTGGC
>CAZBBZ010000009.1:0-20269 GCA_964489925.1 uncultured Rhodobacterales bacterium | reverse complement strand
TTTCGGTGATGCCCGGGCGCGTGATTTCTTTCAGTCGCGCAAGTCCCGTTTCACATACGAAAGCTGAACGCGCTTGCGCCCTTTGTTCTTGGGGCGTCTTGATGGACCGAGCGTGTTCGATCACGTCCTGACCGAAAGACACAGAGACTTGGCGTTTTTCCAACTCGTGGCGCGCATCGCCGTCAAGACGATCAATCGCAATGCGCTGGTTGGGGAATTTTTCAGCTATTACATCGGCGATTTCATCCGCCCATTTTTCCAAAAGCTGCTGCCGATTGCTGCCCGCACTGTGATAAAACCATAGAGTCGCGGGACGCGTTTCTCCGATTGTCTCGATCCCATCTGACAGATGCTCGCAATTCACATAGTCAAAAATCGTCGCCTTGCCCTCGGACGGCACAAGGCAATAGCGCGCCGAATTATGCATGGTCCAAATCTGCATGTTTCGACAATCGGTCGCGTAGCGCACGTTGACGGGATCATAAAGCAGCATCCCCCCCAAATCGCGTTTCTGAAGTTCCGCTTGCAACCGCTCTAAGCGCTCTTGGCGCAAGCGGGTTTGATCCACGGGCTGCATCTTGGCGAGGTGTTGTTTCGCCGCGTCTAACTGCAGCATGTCCACGCTTGAAACATCAGCTTCGTTCATATCCGCTTCCCACTAAAGGTGTTAGACGACAGGTTTTGCTATTCCAGATCAGGCTAGCGCCCATGAATGGGCTAGATCGCATCAAACCGACCTAGCAATTCCAGACACGACAGAACCTTGCAAATTTTGGGCTTGGACAACCCAAACTAGGTGTCGATGTTTTCCACCGCGAGCGCGTTTTCTTGAATAAACTCGCGCCGTGGCTCCACCACGTCACCCATCAGTTTGGTAAACACTTCGTCTGCTTGGCTTGCGTGGTCGATTTTGACCTGCAACAGCGTGCGCGCCTCGGGGTCCAGCGTGGTTTCCCACAGCTGATCCGGGTTCATTTCACCCAAACCTTTATAGCGTTGTAAGGTCAGGCCTTTTTCGCCTTCTTCCAGCACAGCTTTTAGCAATGAAAGCGGGCCGTAAATCGGCGTTGTCTTATCCTTGCGTTGCAACTCGACGTTGCCTTTGTAGACATCCTGCAAAGTTTGCGTCATCGCGCCCATTGCGCGCGCTTCGCCAGAGCGGATCACACGGCCATCCAGCAGGCGCGCTTCGTCCACGCCGCGCACAGCACGGGTAAAGCGCAAGCCTTTGTCTTGGGTCGGGCGCCCTGCCCAACCGCGTTCGTATTCCTCAGCCACCGCATCAAGACGTGCAGCAATGCGATCTGCCGTGCCTTGCGCGTCTGCATCCACTGCACCCGTGACCAAACCGCCCGCAATCGTCGATTGTTCCAACAAATCACGCGACACATTGGTCGGGAAGGCATCTAGCACACGCTTGGCACTACGAGCCTCATTGACCACGCGGGTCAAATCAGCGCCGGTGATAACCTCGCCACCCTCTAGGTGCAGGCCAGCATCTGTCAGGCCTTGCTCGACCAAATATTCCTCAAGCGCGCCTTGGTCTTTCAGATAGACACCAGATTTGCCCCGGCTCACCTTAAACAGCGGCGGCTGGGCAATATAGAGATGCCCCATTTCGATCAACTCGCGCATTTGGCGATAGAAAAACGTAAGAAGCAGGGTGCGAATATGCGCGCCATCCACATCCGCATCGGTCATGATGACGACCTTATGGTAACGTAGCTTGGACACATCAAATTCATCGCGCCCGATACCTGTGCCAAGTGCCATGACCAGATTGCCGATTTCCTGCGAGCCCAACAGCCGGTCGAACCGCGCCCGTTCCACGTTCAGGATTTTACCGCGCAAAGGAAGAATAGCTTGGGTTTGACGATCGCGGCCAGTTTGAGCCGAGCCGCCAGCGCTATCGCCCTCCACAAGAAAGACTTCGGTCTTGGACGGGTCTTTTTCGGAACAATCCTTCAGCTTGCCTGCGAGGAAATTCACATCCATCGCGGTTTTGCGGCGAGTCAGTTCCCGCGCTTTACGAGCAGCTTCGCGGGCTTGGGCGGCCTCAACGATTTTGCTGACGACCATGCGGGCCAGTTGGGGGTTTTCTTCAAACCACTCCGCCAGTTTTTCATTCACCAGACTTTCAACCGCCGGGCGCACTTCCGAACTGACCAGTTTATCCTTGGTTTGGCTGCTGAACTTCGGGTCCGGCACTTTCACAGATAGAACACAAGTCA
Source organism: uncultured Rhodobacterales bacterium (assembly GCA_964489925.1). Classification (GTDB taxonomy): domain Bacteria; phylum Pseudomonadota; class Alphaproteobacteria; order Rhodobacterales; family Rhodobacteraceae; genus CAYLLD01. Next base: position 18,038 of record CAZBBZ010000009.1, on the reverse strand, counting down.
GCCCTTCGCGCGCGTCATCGCCCGAAAGATTGACCTTTTCTTTCTTCGCAATGCCAGAAGAGGCCGCATAGTGGTTGATCGTGCGCGTCAGCGCGCCACGAAAGCCCGCCAAATGCGTACCGCCATCGCGCTGGGGGATGTTATTGGTGAAGGGCAGCACGTTTTCGTGGTAGCTGTCGTTCCACCACATGGCCACTTCCACGCCAATGTCGTCTTTTTCACCCGTTACAAAGATCGGTTCTTCGATCAGCGCAGTTTTAGAGCGATCAAGATAGCGCACAAATTCGCGCACACCGCCGTCGTAATACAGTTCAGTGGTGCGATCCGCTGCCGGGCGTTCATCCGTCAAAGTGATCCGCACGCCAGAGTTCAAAAACGCCAGTTCGCGCAAGCGATGTTCAAGCGTATCAAACTTGAAATCAATGTTGGTGAAAGTGCTGGAGGCGGCCATAAATTTGACCTGCGTTCCTTTGCGCCCATTCGCATCACCAACCACTTCGAGGTGCTTGACCGTATCGCCATGTTCAAAGCGGGCGTGATGTTCTTTGCCATCGCGCCAAATCGTCAGTTCAAGGTAATCCGACAGGGCGTTCACAACCGAAACACCAACCCCGTGCAGACCGCCTGATACCTTATAAGAATTGCTGTCGAACTTACCGCCCGCGTGCAGTTGGGTCATAATCACTTCGGCGGCAGAAACGCCTTCTTCTTCGTGGATACCCACCGGAATACCGCGACCATTATCGCTGACGGAAACCGAATTATCCGCGTGAATGGTTACAGAAACCGTGTCTGCGTGACCCGCCAAAGCTTCGTCGATGCCGTTATCAACGACCTCATACACCATGTGGTGCAGGCCTGATCCGTCATCCGTGTCCCCAATATACATGCCAGGGCGCTTGCGAACCGCCTCTAAGCCTTTGAGAACTTTAATAGAATCCGCACCGTAGTCGGCTTGGTTGCTCGGGTCTTTTTCGGCTTCTTCGGCCATGATCTCTGCCCTATATTTTGTTGTCCAAAATATAGGCGATCTGTCAGGGAATGTCACGGTTTTGTCGTGGTTTTTCTTAAGCCATGAGCCGCGTGCATAAAGATTAAATTGCCGTTAAATTTCACGCCGCGCGATCACGTAATCCAAACCGTGTTTTTGAAAGCTACCCACCTCGATTTTGAAGCCATTGCGGGCATAAAAACCGCGCGCCGAAACCCGCGCGTCGCACCAGATTTGCGTGCTTCCAAGTTCGCGCAGATGTCCACAAGCATGGGCAATCAAGGCGCTGGCAACACCCCTACTTTGAAACGCTTCATCAACCGCGAGCTTTCGCAGACGGTAAACTTTGCCGTCAGGAAAAAAGCTAGCCACGCCGATCAGCGCTCCACCGACAAAGCTCCCAAAATGGGTCGCACTCGCGTCATCGGGCAGCACAACATGGGACTTGGGTTTGTCAGGCCACATGACCCTGTGGCGCAGGTCTATCGTATCTGCCCCGCGAATTTTGCGTATCTCAACGGCCGAAATTGAAACGGGATCTCCTTCTGCCGCACCGCTCATACGCGGCCCGCGTTTTTGACGGTCTGCATTATGTCTGCGCTGATAAAGAAGAAATTCATCGCGATGGCGCAGAAAAAGCATTTCCACTTCAAAACGGACATGGCGCTCGCCGCTGAAACACCCTCGATAGCTTGGCTTTGCTGATAAGTCGCGATCATCGCCCCGATACGCGCGTTTTCCAACAGGTCCGCCAAAACGGGCGCCAGCATAAGCAAAACAACCACCAGACGGGCAGGCATTGGATACGCACGAGTTGCCACCCAAAGCAGCGTCATCATCATCAACCCGATACAAAGCGGAAAGACCGTGTCGTAAATTGGCCATTTCGCCAGATAAAGCGCGATACCATTTGGGCCGATATCGCTTAAGATTTGCTGCGCCGTTTCGCCGCTATATCCATGGAAATGGGCATCGAAAAACAACGGGTCACTTTTGCCCACCACAGCAGGTTCCAACCAAAGAAATAACAACGCAGCTGAGACCACCACAAACAAGACGGGGACAACCGCGACTCGATAGGGGCGCAGGTAACTCACCGATTTGGACGGGTGAAACTTGCGCCAAGGCTTTCCATAAGGTCAATAAATCCGGGAAAGCTGGTCGCGGCAGCATTGCCATCGTCAATGCTCATCGGTTTTTGGCTTGCAAGCCCCATGACCAAGAACGACATGGCAATCCGGTGATCTAGGTGGGTGGCGACCATCGCGCCGCCCTTTACGCCGTCCGGACCTTGCCCATGCACCGTAAAGCTGTCCTCGGTTTCATCGGTTTGCACCCCACCCGCGTTCAGCCCGGCAACCATCGCAGCGATGCGGTCGCTTTCCTTAACGCGCAACTCTGACACCCCCGTCATCGCGGTTGTGCCTTCGGCGAAGGCCGCAACGACAGATAGGATCGGGTATTCGTCAATCATGCTGGCTGCGCGCTCTGGCGGCACTTCAATGCCCTTTAGGGCCGAGTGACGCACGCGCAGGTCCGCTGTTGGCTCCCCGCCTTCTTCGCGCTGGTTTTCGAACGTGATGTCCGCGCCCATTTCAATCAGCGTATCAAACAGCCCCGCGCGTGTGGGGTTCAGGCCAATATTGGGCACGAGGATTTCAGAGCCCGGTGTGATAAGGGCTGCACAAACGGGAAACGCGGCAGAGCTGGGATCGCGCGGCACAGCAATGGTTTGCGCGCTCAATTCCGGTTCACCTTGCAGTGTGATGATACGCCCTTCGGCAGTAACTTCGGTTTCAACTTGCGCCCCAAAGCCGCGCAACATGCGTTCGGAATGATCCCGCGTGGCTTCCTGTTCGATCACGGTTGTTTCCCCGCGCGCATTCAAACCCGCAAGCAACACCGCCGATTTGACCTGCGCGGAAGGTACAGGGGAGGCATAGCGCACGCCACTGACCCCGCCTTTGCCAACCATCGTCAAAGGCAATCGCCCTTTCGCGCGGCCATATGTTTCAGCACCAAACAGCGCCAAAGGGTCCGTGACCCGCGCCATGGGACGCGAGCGTAGGCTTGCATCGCCCGTATAGGTCACGCTGATCGGTGTGGTCGCTGCCGCGCCCATAATCAGGCGGACCCCAGTGCCCGCATTGCCGCAATCAATTATATCGTCTGGTTCTTGAAAACCGCCAGTTCCCAACCCGTGAACGGACCAATTCCCATCCCCCAGGTCTTCGACCGTCGCCCCAAACGCCGCCATCGCCTTGGCGGTGTTCAGCACGTCATCCCCTTCCAACAGACCAGAAATTCGGGTTTCACCAATCGCCATCGCGCCCAAAATCAAAGAGCGGTGGCTGATCGACTTGTCGCCGGGGATCTGCGCCGTGCCTTTAAGCGGGTTGCCAGACGTAGATGTAAGGCTTTCGCCGGGGGTGTGGCTGGACATGGGACGTGTGCCTTCGTAGCTGAACTTGCGCGGGTGTAACAAAGGCGCGAATGGCGGTCTAGGGCAGCGCGCGCCCTATTGCAGCTTTTTCAAAAGCGCGAGCGTCGCGGTCCCATCTGGCACCAAGCCAATGCTGCGCTGATAAGCACGGATCGCGGACATCGAGTTTGGACCAATCAGTCCATCAACGCCTTGCGTGTTATAGCCTTTCGCGGTCAACAGCCGTTGCAACATACGTGTTTCATCCCGGTTTAAGGGTCGCGTGTCTTTTGGCCATTTGGCCTTAAACGATCCACCGCCAAACACCCGGTCCCCCAAGTGGCCGACTGCCGTCGCATAGGTATTGGCATTGTTATAGCGCTTAATCACAAAGAAGTTCGGAAACAGCAAAAACGCCGGACCGCCATAGCCCGCAGGCGCCCACAGCCCGGCCTTGCCGTAGTTGGGAACAGCGCTGCCATCCATCAAACGCACGCCTTTTTGGGTCCAAAAGCTCATCGGCATGCCCGGTTTTATATTGGCCAGCGTGTAATCAAATTCCGCAGGAAGCCGCACTTCAACGCCCCAAGGCTGATCCTTTTTCCAGCCATATGTGCGCAAGTAATTCGCAGTCGAGGCAAGTGCATCTGTTGGGTTTTTTGACCAAACATCGCGCCGCCCGTCGCCGTCAAAATCGACCGCATATGCAAGATAGCTGGTGGGCATGAACTGGGTGTGACCCATGGCACCGGCCCATGAGCCTTCCATGTTTTCAGGCGTGATTTCCCCGTTTTGCACGATGGTTAAAGCGCCCAAAAGCTCTCGTTCGGCCCAACCGCGACGACGCCCTTCAAAGGCGAGCGTCGACAAGCCCTCGATCACATCGGTGCCTCCCATAAAGCCGCCAAAGTTGGTTTCCATTCCCCAGATGCCCAGCAAAACCCGCTGATCGACGCCGTAAGCGCGTTCAATATTCGCCAAAGAGGTCGCCCATTTGCGTTGCGCCTTGCGGCCTGCATTTACCCGCGTGTTTGGGATCGTGTCGTTCAGATATTCCCAAAGCGTTTTGCGAAATTCCGGCTGAAAGCCATCCAGCTCTAGGATGCGCGGCTTCATTTCTACGCTTTGATAGGCGCGATCGAACACCGAGGCTTTGATACCATTCTGCAAGGCATAAGCGCGGAAGCGCGACCGCCATTGCGCAAAATCCGCGCCCGTATTGTCGACCGACGGGGCCAAGTCAGCCCGCGCTGCTTTTACTTGCGCTTGCACCTGCACCGCTGTCACCGTGACAAGCAGACAGATTGATAGCGCGATTTTTATTAGCCTCAAAACTGCACCCATTTTTTTTGCAGCAATCTAGCGTGAAATTATGGATCGGCAAAGCCTCTGTTTCACACAGCCGAGTCACTTTTTCTTACCGCTTCGTTGTTTTTTGGCTTTTGCGGCCCGCCGCCCCGATCCGCGCCGCTGCCCCACCTTTTGGCGACGCCCCGACGGTTTGACCGGGTTCATCTTGGTGCCATCGTGTTCCAGAAGCTCTAGGGTTAGCCCACCTGTGACCGCGACCGCTTCGGTCAGACGCACGCGCACGCGGGTTCCGATTTTGATTAAGGTGCCGGTACTATCGCCCATCAGCGTTTGGTCATCGCGATTAAAATGGAAATACTCGCGCCCCAGTGAGGACACCGGCACGATGCCATCCGCGCCAGTTTCATCCAGCTTCACAAACACGCCAAAAGACGCAACGCCCGACACCCTGCCTGCAAATTCATTACCCACCCGTTCGGCGAGATAGGCCGACAGATACCGATCAGATGTGTCACGCTCTGCCATCATAGAGCGCCGCTCTGTGATTGAAATGGCCTCGGCGGTTTCGTCGAGCTGCGCCTCATCTTCTGGCGTCAGCCCATCATCGCCCCAGCCATGCGCGCCGATCAATGCACGATGCACGATCAGATCCGCGTAGCGGCGAATGGGGGAGGTGAAATGCGCATATTTTTTTAGGTTCAACCCGAAGTGGCTGAAGTTCTCAGGGCTGTAATACGCCTGCGTCATGGACCGCAGAACCGAAATATTGATCGCCTCGGCGTCATCCGTATCTTGGGCCGCATCCAGCAGGCGGTTAAAGTGCATGGTCTTTAGCACCTGCCCCTTCGCCAGCGTCAGCCCAAAGCTGTCGGCCACTTTGCGCAGCGCATTCAGTTTTTCCGCACCCGGTTCTTCGTGGACCCGGTAAATCAGACGCGCACGTTTGGATTCCAGTGTTTCAGCCGCACAGACATTGGCCAGCACCATGAAACTTTCAACCAGTTGGTGCGCGGGAATTGAGTCCTTGAACGCGACAGAGGTCACAGTGCCTTGATCGTTCAAGATGATCTTGCGCTCTGGCAGGTTCAAGTTCAGCGGCTGCCGCTCAGCCCGTTCTTTCAGCGAGGACGCATAGGCTGCCCAAAGCGGCTTAATGCCGTGTTCCATCAGTGGCGCGGCTTGCTCATCCGGTTGACCATCCGCCGCCGCTTGCGCTTGTTCATAAGACAAGGTCGCAGGTGACCGCATCAACCCACGGGTAAAGCGATGCGACAGCTTTTGACCCATGCGGTCGAGCTTGATTTCTACCGCCAAACACGCCCGGTCCACGTCTTGGTGCAGCGAACAAAGATCACCCGACAGCGCCTCTGGCAACATCGGCACGACACGATCAGGGAAATAGGTAGAGTTGCCCCGCTTACGTGCTTCGCGGTCCAGCTCAGATCCGGGGCGCACATAATGGGCCACATCCGCAATCGCCACCCAAACAATATGACCGTCCATGTTTTTCGGGTCCGCGTCCGGCAGCGCGCAAATCGCATCGTCATGATCACGCGCATCTGCCGGATCAATCGTAAATAGCGGCAAATGGCGCAGGTCTTCGCGGTCGCCCAGTTCCACAGGCTTGGCCGCTTGCGCCTCTGTCAAAGCCTCGTCCGGGAACTCGTTTGGAATTTCATGCTCGTGAATGGCAATCAGCGAGATCGCTTTGGGCGCCATAGGATCGCCAAGGCGTTCGACCACGCGCCCCTTCTTGGGGCCAAGCGAGGATTTGCCGCCCGGTGCGCGCTCTACCTCGACCAATTCACCGTCTTTTGCGCCGTTCACATCAGACTTCGCGACCTGCCATTCCTTGTCCGACTTTTTGGACACGGGCAGAATACGCCCCCCTTCGGAGGTTTCGCGAAACACGCCCAAGAACGTCTGCGGCCCGGCACTGATTTTGCGGATCACCCGCGCATGGTAACCCTGATCGTCCTTGATAATCTTGGCGAGGATACGATCCCCCTGCCCCAGCGTTTTGGCATCGCGGGTCGGCGGCACCTCGATGCGCGGCGGGTCGCCTTCTTCGTCATCCCACGCCACAGGGGTCGCCCAGATATCCCCGTCCTCATCAGGTTTTTGCACCAACAAAACGCCAACGGGCGGCAGCTCACCTTTGGGGGTAAAGCCACCCCGTTTGCGGGCAATCTCGTTGTCGTTCTGCAATTCACGCAGCATGACTTTCAGGTCAGTGCGCGCCGCCCCCTTGATACCAAAGGCCCGCGCAATATCGCGCTTGCCGGCTTTGCCCGGATTGTCGCGAATATAGTCGATGATTTCCTGCTTGCTTGGCAGAGTGAACATTGGAACCGCTCGTGTTTTTTTGTGCGCGCCGTTTGAGGCGGCGTTTTGTCCATCTTAGCGCAAGTCAGGGTGAGGTGATATGGCGATTATTTTGTGTGAAATAGCGAAAGCCCGGCAACAGATTCGACGAGCAGGTCCAAAAGAACGGCAAGGCACGTCCAAACGGCCTTTACATGGGCAAAACGCCGCTATTTAGCGGGCGCGTTAAGATACATAGTTTCAAGGCTTGAGGCGGTTAAGCGCCTTCATAGCGCAAGAGCAAAGCCAGCGTTGCCGTTGCCGCAACCACTTCCGCTTTTTCCGTACCCCGCACGACAATATTGCAACCCAGATTGCCGTCTTGGTTGAACGGATAACACCCAATCGACAATTCAGGGTTACTTGCAGCAAATGTCCCAAGCGGGCCTGCGACTTCACCTTCGGGGCGGTCTATTCGAACTGTATCGGACACCAGCGGCACGCCACCGCTCAGGCAGGGCAAAAGCCCCTCTAGCATCGCTGCAAATATCTTGGGCACGCCCGCCATCACATGCACGTTTTCAACGCTAAAGCCGGGCGCTTTTGATACAGGGTTATCAATCAAGGTCGCCGGGTCCGGCACGCGGGCCATGCGCAAGCGCGCCTCGTTCAGATCGGTTTCAGGGTTCGCGTAATTGGTGGCGAGTACCGCACGCGCATCTTCGCGCACGCCAATCCCAACGCCAAAAGCTTTAGCCACGCAATCGGCTGTTATATCATCGTGGGTCGGCCCAATCCCACCAGAGGTAAACACATGGTCAAAGCCCATACGTAACTCGTTGATGGTCATAACAATGGTACGTTCGTCATCGGGGATAAACCGCACTTCGCTCAACTGAATGCCGATTTTGGTGAGCTCACAGGCCAGAACATGAGCATTAATATCCCGCGTCCGGCCAGATAAAATCTCGTCCCCGATAACAATCATTGCCGCAGTTGGCTGTTGCATGTCCCGTCCCCTGTTCCTTGGGGTCAATCTCTATGGATAACGACAAGTTTACAATTGAAATTTAGTCGAAAGAACCTCATTTTTGATAGAATTTGTCACAAAATCGAATTATCGCACTAAAATGAAGTTCTTAAACCCCTTAATATCGGGCGTATTACTACGCCGTTACAAAAGATTTCTTGCCGATGTACAGCTTGAAGACGGAATCGAAGTAACTGCGCATTGTGCAAACCCCGGATCAATGCTGGGCCTAAAAGATCCTGGGCTGAAGGTTTGGCTAGAGCCGTCAAGCGATCCGAAGCGCAAGCTCAAGTATAGCTGGCGAATTTTACAACTGCCAAGTGGGGCGAAAGTTGGCATTGATACCAGCTTGCCTAACAAGATCGTGGCCGAGGCCTTGCAGAAAAAGACAATCACCGAACTCGCGGCCTATGATACCGCCAAGGCAGAGGTCAAATACGGTGCGGCCAGTCGGGTTGATTTCTTGCTCAACAGCCCAGGCCTGCCAGATTGCTATTTAGAAGTAAAAAGCGTGACCTTATCGCGTCAAACCGGATTGGCCGAGTTTCCCGATAGCGTTACTGCGCGAGGCGCTAAACATTTGGACGAGTTGGCAACCATGGTCAAAGCGGGCCATCGCGCGGTGATGCTGTTCGTGGTTCAGCGCGATGATTGTACGCACATGACCTTGGCCAAAGACCTTGATCCGCATTACGAGACCCGCTTAAGCGCGGCACTAAGCGCCGGTGTGGAAGTTTTGGTTTACGATTGTACGCTAGACAAGACGGGAATTTCTTTGGCCAGCCGGGTCAAATTTACCCCCCACGGTCGGTCACAAATATGATTGTGATGCGTCTGCGTCCTGTTGCGCTCTAGCAGATGCAGATGTTTCGCACTATGTAGGCCGGAACAGTCCTAAGAGTGAGCGGTGATTATGAAGGGTCCAGAGGTTGGTCGTTTGAACAAAGACGGCATTGTCATCCACGATAAGTCCGAATTTGACGGCATGCGGGCGGCGGGCGATCTGGCCGCACGTACGCTTGATATGATTGCCGAACATGTGGTGCCCGGCGCGCGCACCGAAGATTTGGACCAACTGTGCCACGACTTCATGTTGGCTCATTCCTCTGTACCTGCGACCTTGGGCTATCGCGGCTATACGAAATCGTCCTGCATTTCTGTAAATCACGTAGTTTGCCACGGTATTCCGGGGGAAAAAATCCCCGGTCGCTCGAACGATGTTCTCAAAGAACAAGACATCGTCAATATAGATGTGACTTGCATTTTGGACGGCTGGTTTGGCGACAGTAGCCGTATGTATGTGGCCGGTAAGCCGAAAGCATTTGCCAAGCGGTTGATCCAAGTGACCCATGACAGCCTGATGGTTGGCATCGACCAAGTAAAACCCGGCAATACTTTTGGCGACATCGGCGCGGCGATCCAACGGTTTGTAGAAGCCAAAGGTTTTTCGGTCGTGCGCGATTTTTGCGGGCATGGGCTTGGGCGGGTGTTTCATTCGGCTCCCAACGTGCTGCATTACGGCAAGTTTGGTACCGGCGCGGTGCTAGAGCCGGGGATGTTCTTCACGATTGAACCGATGGTTAATGTTGGCCGCCCAGAGACCAAGATTTTGGCAGATAACTGGACCGCGATTACACGGGACAAAACCCTAAGTGCGCAGTTCGAACACTCTGTCGCTGTCACGGATGATGGAGTTGAAATTTTCACCCTGTCCCCAACGGATAAATACCACCCAACGAATTTTTGAGGCTGCGCATAAGCGGCTTTGACGTGCGAAAAATTTTAGGGAGAATTTAACCAGAATCGCGTTTTGTTCTCCTATGACACAGGTTCCAAACTCTCTGGCTTTTGAAGAAGCGCCGCAGCTGGCGCTATCTATATGCCCCCCCAATATCGCGGTCGCGCCGCCACAAAAGCCCCCCTTTGATGATGCCAAGCTGCGCATGAACCACCGCCAACGGCTGCGGGATCGGTTTATGCGCGCAGGCCGCGAAGCTTTGTCAGATTATGAAATGTTGGAACTCGTTCTGTTTCGCGCCATCCCGCGTCGCGATGTGAAACCTCTGGCCAAACGGTTATTGCAGCAGTTTGGCGATTTTAATCACGTGATTTCTGCACCCCAATCCCAATTGGAACGGGTCCAAGGTATCGGGGCTGCAGCAATCCAAGAATTCAAAATCGTCGAAGCGGCGGCGCATAGACTGGCCCAAGCCCGCGTCATCGACCGCCCCGTCGTGTCGTCTTGGGTAGATTTGCTAAACTATTGCAAAGTGGCCATGGCGCATTTGCCAACCGAACAGTTTCGTATTCTGTTCTTGGATCGCAAAAACGTATTGATTGCTGATGAAGCCCAATCAACCGGGACCGTGGATCACGTTCCAGTTTACCCGCGGGAAGTGGTGAAACGGGCGCTAGAACTCAACGCGTCCGCAATTATTTTGGTCCACAACCATCCATCGGGCGATCCAACGCCGTCGGATGCGGATATTTCGATGACCAAAAAAATCGAAGCCGCCTTGGAAACTGTAACAATCGTGCTGCACGATCATCTGATCGTCGGCAAATCCAAAGAGGTCAGCTTCAAAAGTCTGGGGCTGCTTTAACCACAGCCCCACCATTCAATTACAGAAGCCCGTTTTGCGCAAACAATGCACGCATATCCGCCTCGGGGCGCGCGCCGATGTGACTGATAACTTCAGCCGCAGCGACACAGCCCATTTTACCCGCAACGTCCAATGGCTGTCCTGTTGCGATGCCAAACAGATAACCAGCCGCAAACTGATCCCCTGCCCCAGTTGCATCAACAGGCGTGACAGGAGCGACGGGAACCTCGACACGGGTATCGCCATCAATCAAAATTACTGGCTTTTCAGAACGCGTAACCACAACCTTGGAACAAGCCTCTGTGGTTTTTGCCAAAGCAAGTTCCAAATCATCTGTTTCCCAAAGAGAGGTGATCTCGGCCTCATTGCCGATCACATAATCCAAACGATCTGCAATCAAGGTTTTGAAATCAGCCCGGTGGCGATCAACGCAAAACGGATCTGACAGCGCGATGCCTGACAAGCCACCAGCCCCGGAACAGGTTTCAGCCGCAAAATCGAAGGCCGCCTTGCCCGCCGGTTTGTCGTAAAGATAGCCCTCTAGGAACAACAGCTTCGCATTTTCCATAACGTCAGATGACACATCCGACGCGCTAACTTCCGAAGAAATCCCAAGATAAGTATTCATCGACCGCTCCCCATCGGGAGACACAAAAATCATCGAGCGCGATGTAGGAAGTTCCGCCCCATCCACAGGCCCATTGGGAAAATCAGTACCTGCCTTGATCAAAGCGTCCTCATAGAACTGCCCAAGTGCATCGTCAGCAACCCGGCCCACAAACGCCGTTTTCAAACCCAATGCTCCAATCCCGGCCAAAGTGTTGGCCACCGATCCACCGGGAATTTGATGGCGCGCGTCCATTGCCCCAAAAAGAGTTTCCGCGCGAGGCCGTTCCACAAGCTGCATAATGCCCTTGGTGATCCCCATGTGGTCGAGAAAACTGTCATCAGCTTCGGCAATCACATCGACAACCGCGTTGCCAATGCCAACCACGTCGTAAGTCTTGGTCATATGTTTTTGTCCTCTGAGGTGCAAAATTCAGCGATGATGCAATTGGCGCAAACCGGTTTGCGCGCTTTGCAGATATAGCGGCCGTGCAATATCAGCCAATGATGGGCATGCAACTGAAATTCGACAGGAATATGATCCTCAATCGCGCGCTCAACCGCCACCACATCTTTGCCCGGCGCAATCCCGGTGCGATTGCCAACGCGAAAGATATGCGTATCCACCGCTTGGGCGGGAAACTTGTACCACATGTTCAGCAAAACGTTCGCCGTCTTGCGCCCCACGCCGGGCAGTGACTGCAATGCCGCACGCGATGTCGGGACTTTGCCGTCGTATTCATCAACCAAAATGCGGCTAAGTTTGATGACGTTCTTCGCCTTTTGGCGAAACAAACCGATGGTTTTGACGTGCTCAATCACGCCGTCTTCGCCCAATGCCAACATCGCTTCTGGCGTGTCCGCATTTTTGAACAAAGCGTCCGTGGCTTTATTCACACCCGCATCTGTCGCTTGGGCCGATAGCGCGACCGCTACCAATAGCGTGTAATCATTAACATGGTTCAACTCGCCCTTTGGCTCGGGCTCTGACGCTTGAAACCGCGAAAATATCGCGTGAATGGTTTGATAGTTCAACTGACGGGTCATGGTAGGTCTTTGCCGGAGGTCCTTGGCAACGGCAAGTGTCGATTTCGCAGGATTCGGCTCGACCGTAGCGCCGATTGCCGCCTAAATGGGTCAACAAAGGAGAGCGAGGCGATGCAACCAGACCAAAGCGAAAGCTACCACTACAATGTCATTGAACGCGCGATCAAAGAAATCGACGCCGCCGGTGATGCGCAGCTATCGCTCGACGCGTTGGCGAGTCGCATGGGCATGAGTACGGCGCATTTCCAGAAAGTGTTTTCTCATTGGGTGGGGGTGTCGCCAAAGCGGTATCAGCAATATTTGGTGCTGGGCCACGCCAAGACCTTATTGAAAGAGCGGTTCACGACGCTGGAGACCGCCAATAGCACAGGGTTGTCCTCAACCGGGCGGTTGCACGATTTGTTTTTGCGTTGGGAAGCGATGAGCCCCGGGGAATACGCCAATCAAGGTGCGGGACTGACCATCTATTGGGATTGGATCGACACACCTTTCGGCCCGTCATTGGTTATGGCGACGACTGTCGGCATTTGCGGCATGGCATTTTTGGGAACCGCCGCGCGCGATGACGTCTATACAGATATGGCCAAACGCTGGCCAAAGGCGTCCTTCAAGCAAGACAATGACGTCGTGGTCACGCAAGCGCGCGCGATACTAGAGGTGAGTGGCGAAGCAACCCTGCACATGATCGGCGCGCCGTTTCAGATCAAAGTCTGGGAAGCGCTTTTGCAAATTCCATCAGGTCACGTCAGCACCTATTCAGAAATCGCGCAATCCATTGGCAATCCCAAAGCGGTGCGCGCAGTCGGCACGGCGGTCGGGCGCAACCCGGTGAGCTGGTTGATCCCTTGCCATCGCGCTTTACGCAAATCCGGTGCTTTGGGCGGCTATCATTGGGGCTTAGACGTCAAACGCGCCATGCTGGCTTGGGAATCCGCACGAGCAGAGGCTTAAAACAGCCGCCGGGTTTCACGGAAGTTGCGCATTTGTTGCACTATGTTTCAAAAATGCCAGATTTGCGGCGGCTATTTGCCGGTATCACGCGCATGTTACCACCCGTGGTTTTCGGTGCACCATGAATTTGTCTATGGCTCATCCGGACAAGTGCCCTTTGCGGGGCTAGGAGTTTGGTAAAGGAGCGTAAAGCCCATGAAATTTTCAACTAAAATCGCAGGTATCGCGGTGCTTTCAGTCGGCCTATCAGGTTGTGCAACTGGCGGTCTGCAAGACAACCAAAACACACTCGCCGGTGCTGGCCTGGGCGGGGCAGTTGGTGCCCTCCTTGGACGAACAGTTTCCAACGACAAAAAGAAAGGCACCAAACTTGGCGGTCTTTTGGGTGCGGCAGTTGGTGCGGGCCTTGGCGCACAGCTGGATGAACAAGAACGCGCGCTGCGCGGAACGCTTGGTAATTCGGGTGCGATGATTACGAATACCGGCGAACAGTTGATTGTAACACTGCCTGAATCGATCACGTTCGACTTTAACAGCGCTGCGGTTAAGCCGCGTTTTGTTGGGTCGCTGAACCAGTTGGCCGCGAACTTGAATGACTATCCAAATTCTCGCATTCAAGTCGTTGGTCACACGGATGACCGTGGGTCGGTTGAGTATAACAACAATCTGTCAGCAGAACGCGCGCGCGCCGTTGGCAATGTGCTGCGCAATGCGGGCGTTTCGGGCAACCGGATCACGACATTTGGCGATGGCGAGTTTAACCCGGTATCATCAAACGCAACGGCTGCTGGACGCCAAGCAAACCGCCGCGTTGTGATTACGATCACGCCAACCGGCTGAGCCTAAGACAACCTGAAAAATGCAAAAAGCCCCGCCGATTAAGCGGGGCTTTTTTTTCAATCACGAAAATTGATCAGTGAAGCTTGGTGCCGACTTCACTAATCGCGTCATCAATCAGCGATCCTGCGTCCTTGGTCGACAATTTTTTGCCAACCACCTGACGGGCCGCCGCGATTGCAACTGAAACCGCTTGGTCACGCACTTCGTTAGACGCTTTTGCTTCAGCAGAGGCGATCTGATCCTCAGCCGCCTGCAAACGACGCTCGATGCTGCGCGCCAAATCAGCTTTCGCGTCTTCGGCTGCTTGCTGCGCTTCTTCGCGGGCTTGCGTTACGATACGTTCCGCTTGGCCTTTGACCTCTTCCTGCTTGCGCTCATAAGAGGCGAGCAGCGATTGGGCTTCGTCGCGAAGCGCGCGGGCTTCGTCGATATCAGCGCTAATCTTATCTGCGCGATCATCCAGCATTTTGCCGATCATTTTCGGCACGCCGAAATACAGCACGATGCCGACAAAGATCACAAAGGCGATGGCAACGACGTAGTCAGTGTTGTTCAGAAAATCCATGACCTCACCCGTCCTTTAGAATGGAGGTGATCGCCTTGCCAAGATCGGTTTTGGTTGCAGTTTTTGGCGACAAGGCCTCTGCAATATCCACCGAAATATCTTTGGCAACTGCTTCCACACTCGTCATTGCGGTTGCACGAATTTCTGAAATCCGCGCTTCGGACTCTGATGCCTTGGCAGCGATTTCCGCATCCGCTTTTGCAATCGCCACATCCAACTCTTTCTGGATTTCGGCGCGCGTTTCTGCGGCAATGCCTTGCGCTTCGGCGCGTGCATCTTTGAGCGCTTGCTCATAGGACGCATTCGCTTGTTCGGCGGCTTGCTTTAATTCGGCCGCCTGATCGAGGTCATTTTGGATGGCCGTTTGGCGATCCTCGATGATGCCCGAAATTCGCGGCAACGCGATGCGAGACAGCAAAAAATAGATCACAACCATAGTGACGATCAGCCAGAACACGAGGTTCGGCATAAACGTCGGGTCTAGCTGTGGCATGCCCTCGTAATGTCCACCCTTAGGTGCAGCCATGATTGGCCTCCTTAACTGTCAACTCGCTGGCTCGAACGAGGCGCGCATTGCACGCCTCGGCGAAAAAGGAGCGTCAGCTTAAAGTGCGAACATAAGCAGAAGTGCGACGAGGAACGAGAAAATTCCAAGTGCTTCTGCGAACGCAATACCGATGAACAAAGTCGCTGTTTGACCAGCGGCTGCTGCCGGGTTGCGCAATGCGCCAGAAAGGTAGTTGCCAACAACATTGCCCACACCGATGGCTGCGCCACCCATGCCGATGGATGCCAGGCCTGCGCCCAATAGTTTTAGGCCTTCTGCGATATCGCCTTCCATGATGATGCTCCTTTATCTTGGAATGACTAGAATTAGTGGTTCGGGTGAAGTGCGTCGTTAAGATATACGCACGTCAAAATTGTAAAGACGTAGGCCTGAATGACGGTCACCATCATTTCCAGACCGTAAACTGCTACGATGCCAAAGATCGGGATCACCGCGCCAAGACCTAGCGCGCCCGCAAACCCTGCGAACACTTTGATCACCGCGTGGCCGGCCATCATGTTACCCATCAAACGAATAGAGTGGCTAACAGGGCGCACGAAGTAGCTGATAAGCTCGATTACGAACAGCACCATGCGCAAGACAACTGTGGGGGCAGAAGACACCCAAAGCAGTTTGAAATAGCCAAGGCCGTTTTTCGCAAATCCGATGATGGTGATAACCACAAAGATCATCAGCGCGAGCGTTGCGGTCACCGCAAGGTGCGACGTGGTGGTAAAGCTGAATGGCAGCAAGCCCACAACGTTAGCCGCAACCGTAAACATGAAGATCGCCATGATGTAAGGGAAGTATTTAAGCCCTTCTTTGCCGCAAATGTCTTCGACCATCTTGTGAATGAAGCCGTAGATCATTTCAGCAATTGACTGACCACGGCTTGGGACCATGCCCCGGCGCCGTGTGGTCAGGATCAATAGACCCGCGATGGCCAGAATGGATACCGCATACCAAAGCGTTGCGTTGGAAATCGAATACCAGTGTAGCGCCCCGTCCCCGAACAAGGGCTGAACCACAAACTGATCCATTGGGTGAATATTCAGACCGCCTGCTTCGCTTTTCTCAGCCATCTTGCGCTTCCCGTTTCTTCTCTTCTTCTCGTTGGTACTCTTGCGCCGTTTGCATCATCACTCTGACGCCGGCCGCAAAGCCCAACAAACAAAATATCACCAAGAATATGGGCAGCGTGCCAAACACGTAATCAAGCCCGTATCCTATTGCGAACCCGACACCCATTCCGGTGACAAGTTCTATGACCATTCGCCAAGCGGCACCTACCTCTGTGTGGGCGTGGTGCGTGGGGCCTTCCGTTTCCTCCTGCTTCGCATTTGCCGCATCCAGCCGTTTTTCAAGGGCTTTTAAGCGGTCAGGAGCGTCAGCAGAGCTCATGGTAAATCCCGTTTTTTCGCGAGTGCGATCAATCGCGGGGACCATAGCAGGGCGCCGCGACGAGTCAATGCGCGCCGTACATTATTAAGCTATTGTTTTTAATATGAATTTTTATGGGCAAGCGACCATCACAGGCCCATTTTGTAGCATTTGCGGCCCGCTCGCATATTCAACCATTTGGTTGACTGTTGGCTCGGGCTGCCTATGAAGTTCGGTTATGAGCCCCGATCTTGATATCATATTCTCGGCCCTTGCCGACCCAACGCGACGGCGCATCCTAGAGATTTTGCTAGAAGACGATTGCGCCGTGAGCGATTTGGCAGAGCCATTTGATATGTCCTTGGCCGCAATTTCAAAACACATCGCAATCCTTGCGCGGGCCGGTTTGGTGCGCCAAGAAAAACGCGGACGGATCAAGTGGTGTGGGCTAAACCCGGATGCATTGAAAGACGCGAGCATCTGGATTGAAGGCTTTGGCCAGTTTGAAGGCATTGATCTGGACGGGCTCGAAGCCTTGATCGAAGAACAGCTAAGCGGCACACCAAGCGAAGCTTAGTCCATAGGGTCTAGTCCACTTGGGGGTAACGCCCGCCTTCTTCTGTAATTAGCAGCAAATTGTCGCCTTGCAGCACGAACATATCGCACCGCTCTGACCCTTCGTCAAAGGTCACGCAAATCTCACCTTGCTCTGCCAATCTAAAGGTTCCCATGAACGTGCGACCACCATTGTAGACATAGGCGTAGGTGCCGTCCGCGTCATAGCGCGCGGTTCCGCCGTCAATGAAGGTGATCGCTTTGCCCACGATGTTTTCCTGAGCCCACGCCGTGCTGATGCGGCTATCCCACGGGCGCACGTTCCAGTCCTGCGCCAAAACGGTGGTGGGCGTTAAGCAAATGAACGCCGCATATGAAAACGAAAGCAAAGATCGTAAAGTCATGAACGACATCATAGGCGAGGTGAAACTCATCGCCTAATCACGTCTGCGTTGAAATTCGCGCCAAGCGTACCCATCTAAAGAGCGGAGGGACTTATGAGCAAAAAACAAACGCAACCGACCCGGCGCGGATTTTTGAAACTCGCAGCAGCAGCCGTGCCTGCAAGTACCGGACTGGCCCGCCTTGGCTTTCGCCCCCATCGCATCGTCGAACTGGTGCCCCAAGCGGCCACTGGCACAATGCGCTTGGTCGAACGGGTGGTTTGGCGTCTGCCATAAGCCTTGCCCATAACGCCTAAATCGCGCGGGCTTTCATCGCGTTGTAATGAGGCAAAGCTTGTTCGCAGATGTCTTGCAAAGCTGGTTCAAGCTTGGGCAACGGGCCTTCCGGCCCCGCAAACCCGGTCGAGTTATGAACCGCGTCATACCAATGGCTTGCCCAAACCCCATCGCTTGGATGCCCGCCTTTGTTCCATTCCAGCATC
>CAZBBZ010000008.1:0-20545 GCA_964489925.1 uncultured Rhodobacterales bacterium | reverse complement strand
GTCGTCCTGCAACAGACCCGCAATCGCAAAGCTTTCCCCGTCACGCATTTCAACGGTGGTAACCGCCTTACGGACAGAAAACCCGTTGACCGTAATGCCGTTCGTGGTGATCGAAACCGTGGGATCAATCGCCGAAACCGACGCGCCCAATTCCAGATTGATCACATCGTTGGACAAAACCGTTGGTTTGAACAACAGCTCCACACCAAAGGGGCGATATTCAACTTGAACAGACCCATCTTCGACCACCGGGATCGGATACTCGCCACCGGCCAAAAACTCTGCATCTTGGCCCGAAATCGCCACGATGTTTGGCTCGGCCAATGTGCGCACCATACCCTTGGATTCCAAGGCTTCGATATAGAGACCAACTTCAAAGCCGCCCATCCCGAAGGTAAACAGGCCAAGACCCGTAGGATCATCCGGAACAACAACCGAGCCGCCCGCCAATCCATCAACAAGCGAATTCAGGTTTCGTCCGCCATTGCCAGTCCCCAGCGACCAAGCCGGTCCACCAAAGACACCAAATCCATTGCCGCCCGTGTTTCCTGACCCAAGCGACGTACTTAGCTGCTTGGCGACCGAGCGCTGCATTTCCGCAAAGCGCACTTTCAACATCACTTGCTGCGTGCCACCCACGGTCATCAGGTTTGTCACCCGCTCTGGGGCATACCGTTCAGCCAATTCTACCGCACGCGATAGTTGCTGCGCGCCGGAAACCATGCCGGACAACACAATCCCATCATTGGCGGTGCGCACTTCGATGCGCTCACGCGGTAGAATGTCTTTCAGACGTTCCTTAAATTCTGCCACGTCGGGGCTGACGCGAATATCAACATTGGTAATCAAACCGCCGTTTGGCCCCAACAGGGTCAGGGTCGTGCGCCCCGGTACCTTGCCAAGAACATAAAGATTGCGATCCGACAGGGCCGCCACATCCGCGATGCCCGGATTGGCCACCGAGACTTCGGCAAAGGCCCGGTCACTTTCCATGACCACAGCGCGGTTCACCGATACTGCAATGCTGTTAGAGGCCGCGCCTCGCATCACACTCAGAACGTTTTGGGCAACCGTTTGGGGGGCTGTCGTTGTCAAACACGCAAGCGACAACGCACCCGCGATCATCAGGTTTTTAATGCTCATGTGATCCTGCCTCTCAAAATCACTATTATTGTTCGGATCAATTTTTTTATACGACCCGTTTGTGTAATTAATGCGCGAGCTTGGCATTAATGGCAAGAATCAATGTGTTACCCACATCGATTGATGTGGATAAGACACAGTGAACAGGACGAGAATGAAACGCGATAGCCGCTTTGCGACAGACCCCTTTTAGCAGGGCTCTTCGATAACTTCGCTGCCTTTGCGCACCTTGATGATGCATTTTTCTTCTTCGATGACTTCTTGAACGACTTCTTCAACCCGTCCAATCAGCGACCCTTGGTCAACTTCGACGCCACCAGTTGCAGCCACATCTTCGGTGCCGCGCAAGGATAGAGACAGTTTTCCCGACGCTTGGGCTTGGGCTAAAGCGGCCACATGCACGGGCGTTACTTCTACAGTAACCGTGCGCGCCACGATGGGGCGGTTGCTATCTTCGTCAGCGGTTTGGTCAATGGCGATGATCGACACATTTTCCAAGACCAGCTTAGAAAAAGAACGGCCCTGATCGTTGCCTGTCCAATAAATATCGATCCGATCGGACGGTTGCAAAAAGCCCGACACACCAGATTGCACATCAACACGAATGGTAAAGGCGCGCATGCCTGCCGACAATCTTGCGGCAACACCCGCGTCTTGACCAAACTCGGTGACTTTTGTGGCCATAATCGCCTCGCCCGGCTCAACGAGGCGCAAAACAGCGCGCGGCTTGGTACCTTCGGGACCAAATAATTCTTCGATCGACGTGAATACCGCACCGGGGCGCGCATTGATCGGCCAGTGCACGATTTTCACATGCTCTTTTTCCAAGGTTTTACCGTAACGCAATTCTTCGGTTGCCACGACCACAGGCCCAAGCTTTGGATAGTTGCGCGCAAGCTGGCGCAATTTTGTCAGCTCCGTTTGGTCCTTATTGAACATCTCGCTGACCATATAGACACCAAAACCCGCCAGACCGACACCGATCAGCAGGACGACAACGAATATTAACCGCATGGAATTAGCCTTGCTCGTTTTTGCCTCAACGCCAGGTGGCGCCGATGTGCATAATTATAGGTTATTTTAGCGCAGATAGATTACGCCAGGCTTTATTTAGTCAACACAATCAAGCCAAAATTACACAAACTGTTGTAAAATTTTGGCAGATTTCAGCTTTGGTGATGAGATCGATAAATAGGGAAAAATCAATCTGGTATAGTGACAGCCGTCACAACCACCTGACTAATCGCATTTCCGCCAGATTTTACCGAAGGACCAATGAAAGAAGCGGCACCCGTGCCCAAACCAACAAGAACAGCGGTTAGAACCACCCAATCAACGGTAACAGCTCCATCTTCGTCACGCGTCAAGAGCTTAAGATACCCAAGCACTTTGGTCATAGTGGACCTCGATTTCACATGTCGCGGATACAAAAACGCCGAACAACAATCGGCATGCGACACAAAGCTAAAAGACCTTGCTAAGGCGGCAGAACCGCCTCAGCAAATCATGTATCACGCGCTAAACAGTGTTAGCGCAAAGCGGCTTAGACCAAAGCCGCTTTAGAATTCTTAGGTAGATGTACCTTCGTCGATCGCACCTGTGATCGCATCAGCGATATCGCCAGAAGCAGTATCCAAACCGCCTTTAACTGTGCCAACCAAAGCAAGCGCGATACCAACCAGAGCAGCTGTTAGAACAACCCAGTCAACTGTTACGGCGCCGTCTTCGTCTTTCGAGAAAGTATTCATCAGTTTAAAAAATTTCATCTCATTCCCTCCAAGGATCGAGTATTCAGTTTACATTACACAACCACGTCGCCGCGGCTACTAGAAGCGGTCTTCTGGAAAATCGAAGATGAAACACTGTGACCCAACACACTCATCTTTGAACCTTCGAACCTTATCACCCAAACCAACTTGCGCTTCGGATGTACAATCTTAGACACCTGAAATCTGGCAAGAATTGGACAAACTACAAGAAACATACAAAATTTTCGACAAACCCGCTGGAATTCAACAATAATTCATATATTTCAATTACTTAAGTCGTGATAAAAGTTAACCATAGCCTAAATCCACGGGCTAACACGCAAATTCAGTGGCGAAAAACGCGCAAAATTCACAAACAAACCGCGGGTGATGCCACATCTTACGTTGGAATTTCACCTCATTGCGGGCTAAACCCTTAAAGAAAAGGGCACCCAACTTGATGCAGGCGCAGCGAGGCAAAAAATTTGTTAAAACTGCTGTTGTTGTTTTGACAACAGCCCTTGCTGTATTTCCGCAACTGCCCGCTTTTGCGCAATCCGCATCCCAAACGTCGCCGCAGCCTGAAATTAAGGCCAACGGCTTTACCTTTAAGCGGGTCAAACCACCGTCATTTTCGACATCCGGCGCGCAAACGCGACGCATTAATATACAGATCGAAAAAACTTGGCCCTATGAAACGGATCCGGCAAAAGAAACTCAAGACCAAATCCCAGCGGATGGGACGCCAAACCAAAGCCTTGCGGCCAATTGGTTTTGGGAAAACGTGCCAGATGATCTAGACAGCGCAGGCCCAAGCCGAATTTCTGCTGCCCTCAATGCGATCAACACAGCACCTGAACAAGCCTCGAAAATAGGTCCCAACCACGACGCTTTGAACAAAATCCTGGCCGACCACGGAGCTCATATCTTGCTGGCCACCGCAGGAAAGCGCATTTCACCCGCCTTTGTGCTGGCGGTCTTATCGGTTGAATCCGCCGGAAAACCGCAAGCCATATCCCCAAAGGGCGCGATTGGCTTGATGCAACTGATGCCCGCCACAGCCCAAAGGTTCGGCGTCAAAAATCCAAAAGACCCCGCGCAGAACATCGCAGGTGGCGTAGCTTATCTTGATTGGCTACTATCCGAATTTAAGGGCGACCCCGTGATGACATTGGCGGGTTATAATGCAGGTGAAAACGCGGTCAAAAGCCACAAAGGTGTGCCGCCGTTCAAAGAAACCCGGTCTTATATCCCAAAAGTGATCGCCGCATGGGACCGCGCGCGTCTATACTGCCAAACATTACCCCAATTTGCAGACGACGGATGTGTTTTCGCGATGAATAGGACCATCAAAAAGTGAAAGACTTGACCCCAAAACCCTTGGTCATTGATATCGACCAGTCGCTTTTGCGCACAGATATGCTGCTTGAAAGCTTCTGGATCGCTGTGGGCAAGGATGCGGTTGGCGCGGTCAAATCCGCTTGGGCGCATTTGGGCGACCGCGCGCGTCTTAAGCATGAAATGGCCAATCTAAGCGATTTGGATGTGACGCGCCTACCGGTCAACGATCACGTATTGGAGCTGGCCCAAGACGCCCAAGCCCAAGGGCGCGAGGTCGTCTTGGCCTCCGGCTCGGACCAAGCGCTCGTCGACCGTCTTGGAGAACGGTTGGGACTTGCGGGCGATCATCTTGGCTCGGACAGCAAAACGAACCTCACAGGCAAAGCCAAACGCGACGCGCTGGTGGACCGCTACGGAGAGCGCGGCTTTGAATATGTGGGGGATGCGGCGATTGACCTGAAGGTCTGGAAAAGCGCGTCCAAAGCCTATGCCGTAAGCCCAGCTCCCAAAGTGCGCCGCGCCTTGCAAGATTTGGACCTGCCCACCCAAGAGCTGCCCGGCGGTTGGCGCAAGCGCGATCTCTTGAAAGCCATGCGCCCGCACCAATGGGTCAAAAACCTGCTGTTGCTTCTACCGTTCATTGCCGGTCACCGCACCGATGTCTCGACGATTGGCACCGTGCTTTTGGCGATGGTGGCATTTTCCTTTGCCGCCTCATCCATCTATATCATCAACGATCTGCTGGACTTGGATGCCGACCGTCAGCACCCAAAAAAGCGCTTTCGCCCCTTTGCCGCCGGCACCGTTCCTATCACCGTTGGTATGATTACATCCTTTGCCTTAGGACTGGCCGCCATCACACTAGCCTTTATTGTGGACTGGAAACTGCTGGGACTGGTGTCCGTCTATATGGCCCTATCGCTGTCCTATTCGGTCATCCTAAAATCCATGCGCTGGATCGACATCTGGGCGCTCGCGATCCTCTATTGTTTGCGCATTGTTGCCGGAGCCGTGGCCGCAAGCGTTGCTGCCAGCAGCTGGCTTATCGCCTTTGTGTTCCCGGTGTTCATGGCCTTGGGCTGTGTGAAACGCCTGACCGAACTCAGCCGCGCCAAGGACAACAAGCCCCTGCCCGGCCGCGCTTATGCCCGCCGAGACCGCCCGGATATGTTGAACATCGCGATCCTATCGGCCACCAACGCAGCCATCATTTTTATCGCCTATACTTACTCAGAAACCGCAGAACGGCTTTATGCGGGTCTGTGGGAGCTGCGCTGGTGCCTAATCCCCATGACCGCTTGGATGGTGCGCATGATTTCAACCGGGTGGAACGGGACGCAAAACTACGACCCAATCGTGTTTGCCATGCGCGACCGCTACAGCTTGATTTTCGCGCTAGCCACGATTTTGGGACTGTTTAACGCCGCCAGCTGGGTCTGAGGTCGCGCTACCTGTCGCGCAACCGCGCCAACACCATTGCCACCCGCGCCCGCCCGCCGGGGATCAGAGCAAATGACAGCACAAAGCAAACGGCAAAAGCGAACAGCTCTGCGATCCACTCCATGCCCGGCTCGGCCCCGATCAGGCTGAACACCAAGCGAAACGCCAATAAAAACGCGATCAGCTGAAAGGCTTTGATCCGGTTTTCGCCCGCATCCTCATATGCGACGAACAGGATGCACGTGAACGTCCCCAACAGCCCATAGACCATCGGATAAGCCCCGATCAGCACCACTTTCGTATCCGTAAAGACCGCATAACTGACCGCGCCTGCAATCATCGCCGCAAGCAGCACCACGATCAGCGCCCCGCTCGACACCCGCTCGCCGACAAACTTGCCCATAGCCAGCAGCATCACACAGGCAAACACCGCATGCATGGCGTTGATGTGAATAAAAGAATAGGTCGCGATGCGTTTGATCGTATCCAAATCAAAACTGCCTGTCAGCCACATCCGATCCAGCAGCAACCCCGCAAAACCATAACCAATCTGCGCTTCTGCACGCCAACCAACCGCCTGAACGCCGCCAACAAGCCCCGCATGACCGGCCTGAAACGCCAGTTCAATCAGGCCAATTACCACGACAAGCGAAACAATCAGCGGCGGGACTGAATTAACGGGGGAGGCATTGTGATTAGGATCAAGCATGCCCGCGCCTTAGCCGATCTTGGAAAGGCAATAAAGCCTAAGCCCTACCCGCGCATCATCCGGCGCAAAATATCATCGCGATCCACAAAGTGGTGCTTTAGCGCCGCCGCAATATGCAACAGCAGAACCGCCGCAAGCAGCTTGCCGCCAATATCATGGGCCAAGTGAAACGGGCTGACCAAAGCATCCGTGCCGGTAGGGAACGGGTCCGGCAGTTCAAACAAGCCAAACACCTTGTTTTTGACCTGCACCGGATAGGCCCCTTCGTTGTTCAAAGGCGACGCCGTCGCCATCAGCCACCCCGAAAGCGGCATCCAGAACATCAACACATAAAGCACCTTATGACTGATATGGCTCGCCATCACCTGCCAGCGCGGCATGTCGCTTGGCAAACCGGGGGCCGCTTTATTGCGCCAGCGCCAAAGCACTCGCAAACAGGCCAGAACAAAAATCACGAAGCCAAAGCTTTTGTGGTTCTGCGTCATTTCAAACCGCGCCACGAGGTCGGTTTCAAAGTTCACCATATAGGTGCCAAGAATCAGAGATATCACGATCATAATCGCCATCACCCAATGGAAAACCTTGCTCAAAAGCCCCCAACTGGTGGTTGTATTATAAAGCGCCATTGTTATCCCTCACCTTTAAGCGTCGCCCCAATCTTAAAAAGCCGGGGCGACAATTGTCAAAGCCGACTTATTTAGCTGGCGTGATTTCAAGCGAAATCGTGACGGGAACAATCTCGCCAATCGCTGGCACACCAAAGCCCATGCCAAAGTCAGAGCGGTTAATGTCGCCGGTCAAATCAAACCCGGCAACCATCACATCCGGCGCAAACGGGTTCGGGCCCATTTTGTTCAGCTTAGCAGCAAACACCACAGGCTTGCTCACGCCAAGCAGCGTCAGATCACCAGCAACATCCGCTGTGTCATCGCCAGTCTTGGTCACACCTGTCGACACAAAAGTAATCGTAGCGTGCTCGCTCACATTCAACATATCAGCCGCTTTAACATGATCGTCGCGTGGGCCGAAAAACGTATCAACCGAGGCCGCGTTGATGGTGAAGGAAACCGTGGTCGCCTCTACATTTTCGGGATCAAAATCAATCTCTGCATCATACTCGCGGAACGTGCCAAAAGTATCGGAAAAGCCTAGGTGGTTCACCGTAAAGCTGATGTGCGTGTGCGATTTATCAAGTGTCCAAGGGGCGGCAGTCGCCACAAAAGGGGTAAGCGTCAGGGCGGCGGCGGTAAGTAGCGTCGTGAATTTCATGTGCTAGGTCTCCAAAGCGGGTTAACAAATTACGATAAGCGCAGCTGTCTCTGAGCGCGCGATCACTGACAACTAAAACCTTTGTGAAAACCCGTCACGGCCTATTCCCGCGCAGGGCTTGTACAAAAAACGCGCAGAGGAAAAAACTCAAACAAAGCGCTCGCGCCGATTGCCCCCCATACAATCATCAAGAATTGACGCCTGCACCCTGCCCGCGATAGAGGAAAGCGCTCATGATCCGCCAAAGGCACCATTGAAATGACCGATACGCCCAACTTCCCAAAACGCGTGTTTTCCGGCAGCCAACCGACCGGAAACCTGACCCTTGGCAATTACCTTGGGGCGCTGAAACGCTATGTCGATATGCAGGATGGCGATTTTGAGGACACGATTTATTGCGTCGTGGACATGCATGCGATCACCCTATGGCAGGACCCGGCCGATCTTCGGCGCGCGACCCAAGACGTAGCGGCCGCTTATCTGGCCGCTGGCCTCGACCCGGCCAAGTCGATCATCTTCAACCAATCCCAAGTGCCAGCCCATGCGCAACTCGCATGGATCTTTAACTGTGTGGCCCGTTTGGGTTGGATGAACCGCATGACCCAGTTCAAGGATAAGGCAGGCAAGAACGCCGAAAACGCCTCGCTGGGCCTTTACGCATATCCTGCTTTGATGGCGGCCGACATTCTGATTTATCGCGCCACACATGTACCTGTGGGCGACGATCAAAAGCAGCATTTGGAACTGACCCGCGACATCGCCGCCAAGTTCAATCACGACTTCGGGGTCGAACATTTCCCCATCACCGAACCGGTGATCGAAGGGGCCGCGACCCGCGTGATGTCCTTGCGCGATGGTACGAAAAAGATGTCAAAGTCTGATCCAAGCGACATGAGCCGGATCAACCTGACCGATGACGCGGACACCATCGCCAAGAAGATCAAGAAGGCCAAAACAGACCCAGAGCCTCTGCCCGAGGATATCAAAGGGCTAGACGGCCGCCCAGAAGCCAAAGGCTTGGTGGATATCTACGCAGGTCTTGCGGGCATTTCGGCAGAAGACGTGATCGCCAAACACGGCGGCCAGCAGTTCGGCACCTTCAAGCCCGCGCTTGCAGAACTGGCCGTTGAAACCCTGTCCCCGATCACCGCGCGTATGCAAGGCTTCATGGAAGACCGGGGCGAGATCGACCGCATCTTGCGCGACGGCGCAGAACGGGCCGCAGCCATCGCCGAGCCGATCCTGACCGAGACTTACGATATCGTGGGGTTTGTGCGTTAGCCACAGATCAAATTGTCCGGAATAAAGGCGAAGCCGCCGGACAAGCGACGGCCCGTTCCGGCGGGCTGGCGCTTTTGCGTAAGCTGCAAATGGTCACGACAAACGGGGGATTTAGCCCCCATAAAGTGCTCAATTACCAGCGCCCTAGCGCCACCCCACGGGCCGTCTTGAAGCGTGAACTAACCGGCTAGATTCAATCCCGCAACAGATCGTTAATCCCCGTCTTCGACCGGGTCTTTTCATCCACCGTTTTCACGATCACTGCGCAATACAGGTTCACGCCATTCTTGGACGGCATCGAGCCGGACACCACCACCGAATAGGGCGGTACTTCCCCAAAGCTGACCTCACCGGTTTCCCGGTTAACGATCTTCGTGGACTGACCGATAAACACGCCCATGCCCAAAACAGAGCCTTCGCGGATGATACAACCCTCGACCACCTCAGAACGCGCACCGATAAAGCAGTTGTCTTCAATGATCGTCGGACCAGCCTGCATGGGTTCCAGAACGCCACCAATGCCAACACCCCCCGAAAGATGCACGTTCTTGCCGATCTGCGCACATGACCCAACCGTGGCCCAAGTATCAACCATCGTGCCTTCATCGACATAGGCACCCAAATTAACAAACGACGGCATCAGCACCACGTTCTTGGCGATATAAGCCGACTTGCGCACCACACAGTTCGGCACAGCCCGAAATCCCGCCGCGCGCCACTGGTTGTCGCCCCAATCTTTCCACTTGCTGTCAACCTTGTCCCACCAAGCGCCACCCTGCGCCGAGCCGGACTGCTGTTCCATGTCTTTCAGACGGAACCCCAACAGCACCGCTTTCTTGGCCCATTGGTTCACATGCCAATCGCCATTTTCCTGACGCTCCGCGACGCGCAACGTACCCGCATCCAACGCGTTCAACGTATCCTCAATCGCCTCGCGGGTTTCGCCCGTCGTTGCGGGCGTGATGGCATCGCGCGCGTCCCATGCGGCTTCGATTGCGGTTTCTAGCTGTGCATTAGACATGGGCAGGCCCTTTTCAAAAAATTCGTGACTGGTCAGTTTCAGCGCAAACCTATAGAGCCACTGCGACCAGTTAGACAACCTCAGATACACCACCAAATAAGCAAGATTGGATTTTCCGATGGCCCGCAAGCGCAAGCACTCCAGCTTTATCAATGCCAGCGAAGACCGCGCCAAAGCCGCGCAGATTGAAAGCACGCCACAATCCAGCCACCCGGCTTATCGTTTGGCCTTTGCCGATGATGACTTTCTGTGCCGCGATGAATTGCGCCCGGTTCGCTTGCAACTGGAATTACTCAAAACCGAAATGGCGATGGTCGAGGCTGGGATTGATTCCACCATCGTCATGTTTGGCGGCGCACGCATCCCGCGCCCGGATGAAACCGACAAGGCACGCACCAAAACCCTTGCAGGTCTTGCCCAATATTACGACGAAGCCCGCGAATTTGCCCGGCTTTGCACCAAGAAAAGCATGGAAACAGACGGCAAAGAATATGTCGTTGTAACAGGCGGCGGTCCTGGCGTGATGGAAGCGGGCAATCGTGGTGCCGAAGACGTGGGCGGCAAGTCTATTGGCCTGAACATCGTCCTACCCCACGAACAAGCGCCAAACCTATTCGTAACGCCAGAGTTTTCGTTCAACTTCCACTATTTTGCGATCCGCAAAATGCACTTCTTGATGCGCGCTCGCGCAATCACCGTGTTCCCCGGTGGCTTTGGCACGCTTGATGAGCTGTTTGAAACCCTGACCCTGATCCAAACCCAGCGCATGGAAAAAATGCCGATCCTGCTGTTTGGTCGCAAATTCTGGGAAAGCATCATCAACTTTGACGCCCTGTCAGAGGCAGGCACGATTTCAGCCGAAGATCTGGACCTGTTCCAATTCGTTGAAACGGCCGCCGAAGCTTGGGACATCATCGGCAAAGACGCCTAATCCGCATAAAAAAGCACTCCAGCGGGCAGATCATGCCGCTGGAGTGCATTAACTTAGATCGCTTCAAAGCACCCTAAACAGGGAGCGGCGCATATTTTGCCGTAAGACTAAGCGCCCGATTAAGCACGTCTTCCCCGTCCAATCCGCGCGCGTCCATTTCTGTCATCCAAGTTCCATAAATCGACTGAGTCGCGAGCTGCCAACGCAAAGTTTCTTCGTCATTTGTGCGCGTAATGTTGTGACCCTTGGCCTCAAAACTATCCCGCACCGCGATATCGTGGTCATGCAGCAACCCGGCGGTCTTAAGGGACAAATCAGCGCCAAGGGTTTCATCAAACACGGCCTTCAACTCGTCAGGCAAACCTTCATAACGCGCCGAGTTCATGGCCAATACAAGTGTACTGGTATGCAACGCCGTTTTGCTTGCGAATTCTAGGTGGTATTCCGCAACGCCTTCGATCTTGAGCGACGGCATAATTTCCCACGGCAAAGCGACCGCATCTATGATGTTGTCTGCTAGGGCAAAATTAATTTGTTGCAACGGAATGCTGACAGGTTCAGCGCCCAGTTTTTTGATAAGCCCATGCAGTCCAGTTTCACAACTGATCTTAAGCCCTGCAACGTCTTCCAACGAGTTTATCGGCTTAACACTATGCAAGACACTTGGACCATGAACCCAAGAGCCCAACATTTTGACATCCGAAAATTCTTCATGGGCAAGGTCTTCGTCGACGAAAGCATGAAACGCTTGTGACGTGACCATTGGGTCTTTCATCATAAACGGCAGTTCAAACACCTCGGTTCGTGGATACTGCCCCGGGGTGTAAAGCGGCATGCCAAGCACGATATCCGAAATGCCAGACTTCGCCTGATCCATCAAACTGGCAGGTGACCCACCGAGTTCCATCGACGGGTGAATTTGCAAGTTCAGGCCGCCATCCGTCTTTGCCGCAAGCTCTTTTGCCAAGGGACGCATTACATCTGACATGGTTACGGTCGCGGCGGGCAAGAAGGAATGAACCTTAAGATCAAAAACCTGACGGGCGGTCGCCAAATTGGGGGCTGCCAGTACCGTGGCACTTGCGCTCGCGGCTCTAAGAAAGTCTCTGCGTTTCATTATTTAGCCCTAACGTTGACGTCCGCCAAAAGGAGCAAGACATGGTTTAACATCTCCCCAAATGGCGCTGCGTGGATCGCAATCTCATTCAGCGTTAAACACTCCTAGATCGTGATATAAATACGGCCAAAGAGTGCTTTGAATGAGAAAAGCGACCGCAGCGCTCTCATTCTGCGCGAAAGGCGTCACTTATCGGGGCATGCGCACGTTTCGCGCCCCCCCAAGTCGCAGGGCGCAGGCGAAACGCCGACTCAATCTTCTAGGCGGAACTCTACGATTGTCGTGCGCTGCAGCGGGTTGAAATTATCATCCGCAATCACCGTGGCCATAAGCGCCCCATCCGGTGCCGTCCAAAGCGACATGCCCTCAAGGTTGCCATAAGACCCGATCCAGCTTTCCAACAGCGTTTCGCCAGCGTCAAATCCATCCGGCCCTTTTTCAAACCGCCGGATGCGCGTCTGAAAGCCGCCGTACCATTCAAACAACCGCTCCAGCACATAAAGCTTACCGTCCGGTCCGAAATCCGCGCCAACCACCAGAAACTTCTTCGAGCGTGGGATCGACCATGTGTCGTCCCATACCCCATCAACATAGCGATAAACCGGAAAAGGCCGCGTCCACGCACCCGACCGTTCGGGGATCGCGTAAAGCACATCATCGGCATCAATCGCCAAAGCTTCTAGCCCAGAGTTTTGTTGCAGGAATAGAAAATCGTTCCACTTGTGCAGCCATGTGGGTTTCTTCTCGAACCCATCGCCAAACCGCTGTACCCGGTGATAGGCTTCAAACGAGACATGGATCGTCCCGTCCGCTCCAATCGCCAAACCTTCGGCATCGCCTTTGAAATCGCCTGTAACGGGCTTGTCAGGCCCATGTATCGCGCCCTTTTTGTCGATGATGACGCCTACAATGCGCCCCGCATCCCGCTCCAAGCGCCCGCTTACATACCAGCCTTGATCGTTGATCGTATGAAATCCAACGCCGTTGCTTGCCACCCAAAGCCCCGAAAACCCGCCAAAATGCGGGATATCCGCGTTCCAATAATACGTCTGCTGGTGTTTGAACTCCGCCGCTGTTGCCGCCCCGGTGAGCGTGGCAAACAACAGTAACCCGACCAGACGCGATGCCTTGATAGCGATCAACGCAGAACGCCCGCGCATTGTTGGGGCAACCCCGATAAGGTCAGCGGCGGCTTGGGCGGTTTCGGCGCGGGCTTGGGCTTATTCGGATCAGGCGGCTCTAGCGCCGTTGTCACCCACCAAACCGCGTCCTTGCAGCCATCGCCGGGCGGCGGCGGCGCTTGGTTCACGCATCCGCGCGCCCCCTTCGGGCAGCTCAGGCGCACATGGAAATGATAGTGATGCCCCCACCAAGGGCGAATTTTGCGCAACCACTTACGATCCCCTTTTTCGTCGCGACACATGCGCAGTTTGGCGGGTGCTGTCACAAAAATCCGCGCCACACGCGGATCACTAGCAGCAGCCTTCAGCACCTCGTGATGCCCGCGCGTCCAGTTCTTATTCACCCCGCGCAAATCCTTCGTGCGCACCGAAATCGACGACAAATCTTCGCGCTCCTTGCGCGTCAAGTTCAACCGATCAGGCGGCAGCATCCAGATATCCGCATCCAAACCGATCTGGTGCGAGCGATGCCCGGTCAGCATCGGCCCGCCTCGCGGCTGGCTTAGATCACCAATATAAAGCCCGTCCCAACCGCGAATACGCGACACTTTCTTGGACAGGTCTTTCAGATAATCAATCAACTCAGGATGGCCCCAATTCCGATTGCGCGACAGGCGCATGGCCTGCCACGTCGCGCCGTTTTCCGGCAGTTCTACACCGCCTGCCAAACACCCTTTGGCATAGCCGCCATAGGGGCGCGCGCGCTGGTCAGACCCGGATGTCATCGCGCCAAACAGTTCTTTTGCCGGGCGCTCTTGGGCCACGGCCAAAGGCGTCAAAAGCAAAAGGAACGCGGCAATAAACCTAAACATCATGCGTTATCCTTTCTCAAAGGGGCGTCTTTCACAGGATCAGCGCGCACAAAGCCCAAAAAGATCAGCCCCAAGATGAACAGAACGACAACGGGTAAAAGCCCCAAGCGTTGAGAATTGGTTAAGTCCGTCACCACCGCGATGGAAATCGGCGCCAGAAACGCCGTCGCCTTGCCCGCCAGCGCGTATAGCCCGAACGCCTCTGTCATGCGGTTCGGGTCGGCTTGATGTACCAACATGGTGCGCGATGCGGCTTGCAGCGATCCACCCGCCGCCCCCATCAGCCCACCGCAGAAAAAGAACACCGCATCCGGCAGAAACGACGCCGGGTCCACGCCGATGCCCAAAACGCTGGTGCGTGTGGTCAACAGCACCGCCACCGCCACACCAATCAGCAGCAAAATAGAGGTCGAGATCACCGGACGCGGCCCATAGCTATGATCCGCCTGCCCGCCAAGCCATGCGCCCAATGCGCCCGTGATATGGGTCAGAATGCCGAAAATCCCCAGATAGAAAATCGGCCATTCCAGCACGCCCACCGCATAGATGCCACCAAAGATAAAAATGCCGTTCAGCGCATCGCGATACAGCATCGACCCGATCAGATAGTTCAGCAAACTCCGCTCTTTTGGCAGGTTTTTAATCGTGCTCATCAAGTCGCTCAAGGCACGGCCAACCGCACCGGGCACGCGCGGTTTTTGCGGCGCATCTGGCACCCACAGAAAAAACGGAATGATAAACACCACAAACCATAACGCCGTGATCGGTCCTACCGCACGGGTGCCTTCGCGCGCATCCGCGTCCAGCCCAAACAGCGGCGCAATCCCCGCCATGGTCTTACCGCCCTCATCCGCAAACAATAGCAGCATAATCACAATCGCGATCAGCCCGCCGATATACCCAAAGGCCCAACCGCGCCCACTAAGGCGGCCAATGTCCTCGCGCGTGGCAATGTCTGGCAGTATGGCGTTGGTAAAGGTCGTCATGAACTCCACCCCGATCAGCCCAATGCCAAAGGCAATCAGAATAGGCAGCACGCTCGCGGCACCCGGCACAGCCGTCCAAAGATAGGCCGCCCCAATCACGTAAAACAACGCAAACAACATGATATAGGGCCGCCGCCGCCCGGTCGTATCCGCCATCGCCCCCAAAATCGGCGCCATCACCGCAATTATCAGCCCCACAGCCCCGGTGGTATAGCCCCACATAGACTGGCCCTGCACCGCATCGGGGGCCACAAACCCCACAAAATAGGGCGCGAAAATGAAGGTGATTAAGAGCGAGTGAAACGGCTGGGTCGCAAAGTCAAAAAACATCCAGCCCAAATGGGTCCGTTTCTTTGATGTATCTGCCATTGACCGCCTGCCCCGTTTGATTTTGAACCAACTATGCCCTCGACGCGGCTCATCAGGCAAGCAAAACTATTAACCCAATCGCTTACCCCGACGCCTAACCCAGCGGCGCGCCTTCGGGCGGCCATGGGCGTGCATCTTCGGCATCAATCCACCCTTGAATCCATGCAGGCATTTCTGGGTTCCAATCCGGGCAGCCCAGCTCATCCAGCAAGACCTGACAAGGCACCATGCCGTTTTTATCCACCATCACAGAGCGGTACAAAATATTGGACGCCGCCTCGCCGTTCCGCTTCCACATGGTCTGCACAATATAGAAAAACCGCTCATCCCGCGCGACCAACTGCGTGGTCATGGTAAACGGTTCAAAGGTGCGCAACCGCCGCCGATACCGCACCGACGCACCCGCCATGGCAAAGCTCCACTTACGCTTGCGCATGGCCCCAAGCAGCCCCACGCGCAAAGCGGCCGGAATACGCCCCAAATCATAAAGCGTCAAAATCCGCCCATTGTTCATTTCAAGCTGGAAATCCACATCCCATGGCCAACAACGGTGGCTGCTTTCATGCACCTCATCAAGCGCCATGCCCGGCGCGCGGCTGGCCAAATACAACTCATAAGCTAGACGTAGAACAGGATACATATGCGGGACTTTCGAAGGGGGGGCTTGATTTGTAACTTTGGTCTATAAAACCAAATATATGAGCGCCGCACCAGAAGTCACTCGTTGACGCGGCGTCGCTCAAGACTTGCGAAATTACGCCCCTGCCCCTAACTAGCGGGGGAACCCAATATTCATAGCCTTGCCGAACGGACCTTTCATGTTGTCGCTCTTACAAATCTTGTTCATGTTGATCAGCATCGTCTGGTGGATCGTCATCATCCACATCATCATGAGCTGGCTCATCAATTTTCAGGTGCTCAACCTGCAACAGCCTTTGGTTTACCAAATCTGGTCCGGGCTAAATCGCTTGCTCGAACCGATCTATGGCCCGATCCGCCGCGCCCTGCCTGACACGGGCGGGTTAGACCTTGCACCGATGATCTTGATCGTCGGGCTTTACGCGCTGCGGGTGATTTTGACCAATAACGCTGCGGCCTTTATGTGATCTGGCGCGCCTCAGTTTCAGGCGCGTCCCTAGTCCTCGCGCTATTGGGGCCCGCCAAGGCGGAAACCAACTGCTCGCTTCACGGAGATGAAAGAAGCTGCGTGCGCGTGGTCGGCTGCTTTGGCGATGGTCGCCTGTTTCATGGCCGCGCACTTGGGCATCGCAACGGCACGGTCGCAGGCACCGTCAACGACGGCACCCTATGCACAGGAACTTGGGACAGCAGAGGTGTCCTGAAAAAGGCCTTCGTGACTTGCGAAAACGAGCTCGAAGCTGGCGTCATCTATGTCTACCAAGACCCCTCAACCGGCACAGTTACAGGACGCGGGCGCACCAGCGATGGATCAGACGTGACCGTTTGGTCCGGCGTTAACGTGTTAGAATATTTTTCCGAACAAGGGTTCGAGCCGGGCACCGTGGAATGTAATGGCGCGCCCATTCCCATAAGCTGACCCCGCGGCACAATTCGCTTTTCTTTCGTTTCTTTCGTTTTATAGTGAACTCGCAAATTCAAACGAGCGCACCTTGGCCCTGACCCAACGACAAAAAGAAATTCTGTCCCAAGTCAAACGCGACCTACGCGTGCGCGTTGATGATCTCGCCGCCCAATTCGACGCCACCCCCCAAACCATCCGCAAAGACCTGCAAGTGCTTGCGGACCAGCATTTCGTTGTGCGCTTTCATGGCGGTGCGTCCCTGCTATCGGGGATACAATACGACAGTTGGGATGTGCGCCGCGCAGTCGCCGCCCCCGAAAAGCAAGCCATCGGCGCGCAGGTTGCCGCCCGTATTCCCAATCATTCCACCGTCTTTATCAACGCAGGCACCACAACCGATTGGGTCGTCAGCGCGCTGGACGATCATTTTGGCCTGCGCCTGATTACCGATAACGTCGATCTGGCCGCCCGCGCGCGGCGCTTGCCCGGAGCGGATGTCATCATCCCTTGCGGCACCGTGCGCCAAAGCGACGGGGCCATCCTTGGCACCGAAACCGCAGAGTTCTTGCGCCAGTTCAAAGTCGATGTCGCTGTGATCGGTGCCGCTGGCATCGACCGGGACGGCGCACTTTGCGATTTCGATATGGCAGAGGCCCAGCTCTGCCGCGCCATCATCTATGGCGCGCGCCATGTGATCGTTGCGGTGGATGCCAGCAAGTTCGAACGCCCCGCACCGCTTAAATTTACCGAACTGTCCAAGATTGACGCGCTTGTCACCGACACACGCGCGCCCGCATGGGTCAAAAAACTCTGCGCCAGTCACAATGTTGAATTCTTAACCACTGATATAAGGGCCACGCCACCAACGCGCATCGCGCTTTCGGCCTAAGGCCGAGCAACAACAGCGGGACAACCCGCGACAAAGTACTAGGGAGGAACCCGTTGCAGATATTTCTGCCG
Source organism: uncultured Rhodobacterales bacterium (assembly GCA_964489925.1). Classification (GTDB taxonomy): domain Bacteria; phylum Pseudomonadota; class Alphaproteobacteria; order Rhodobacterales; family Rhodobacteraceae; genus CAYLLD01. Next base: position 2,694 of record CAZBBZ010000008.1, on the reverse strand, counting down.
GTTTCAAAGCTACTCGCCGCACTCAACGGCTTTGTGTTGGCCATCGCCCTGCGCCTTGGTGCCTTCGCGCTTGCGCTGATGGTGCTGATCATCCTTGCCCAAGTGTTCTTTCGCTACGTCCTAAACAACGCGCTGCCTTGGCCCGATGAAGCCGCACGGTTCTGCATGCTCTGGATGACCGGGCTTATGGCACCTGCGGCTTACCGCATGGGCGGCTTTGTTTCCATCGACATGGCCCTGCGCAAACTGCCGCGCATCCCCACGATTATCGCCACGCTTGTGCTGCTGGCCATCGCCCTGACCGTGCTGCTGGTCGGCTTTGAACTTAGCCTCAAACACGTCAAATCCGGTTGGCTATTCAAATCCTCCTCCCTTAAATTCGCCACGGCCGAGGGCCAATGGCGCATGCCGCTGGCCTATATGTTCATGTCGCTTCAAGTTGGCATCGTGCTGATGATCTCGGTCAATATCGAACTGATGCTGCGCAGCGTGATTACGCTGCTGGGGGGCGAGGACCGCTTGCCCGCAATCGCCAGCGCCCAAATCGGGAGCGCTGACTGACATGTTGGTCTGGTTCCTCCCCGCGTTTTTGTTGTTCCTGCTCATCGGCATGCCCGTGTTCTTTGCGCTGCTCTTTGCGCCGGGCATCTTGCTGTGGCTGAACGGGCAAGAACGCGACATCGCGCTGCTTTACCGCAACGTCTATAACGGCATGGACAGCTTCCCATTGATGGCGCTGCCGTTTTTCATGCTCGCAGGCGAGTTGATGAACAAGGGCGGGATCACCACGCGGCTGGTGGAGTTTTCCCAAGCTCTGATGGGTCATTTGCGCGGCGGCCTTGCACATGTGAATATCCTCAGCTCGATCCTATTTGCAGGACTGTCCGGATCGGCAGTGGCCGATACATCCGCCCTTGGATCCACCTTGATCCCTGCCATGGAAAAAAACGGCTATTCCCGCAAATTCGCCGCCGCCGTCACCGCCGCAAGCAGCGTCATCGGCCCGATCATCCCCCCCTCGGGCATTATGATCATCTATGCCTATGTCATGGGCGAAAGCGTCGCCGCGTTGTTCCTAGCGGGCATCGTGCCGGGCATCCTTGTCGGCGTGGGCTTGATGCTGGTCGTGCGCTTGATGGCCGATGCTTACGATCTGCCCAAGGCCGAGCGCATCGTTAATCCGGGCCAAACCATCACCCCACGCGAACATTGGGTCAGCTTTATCTTGCTGCGCATGAACCTAGCCGCTGTGCTGGCCACGATCAGCCTTGGCATCACACGCGCCCTGACCGGACCGCTTGAAATCGGCTTTGTTGTCCCCTTCTTGGGCATGTTGATCCCCGCCCATTTCATCCTGATCGCCATGCGCACCCGCGTCAGCCCCGATTTTCGCACCATCTGCAAAAAAGCCGTCGCCCCCCTGCAAACCCCGATTATCATCTTAGGCGGCATCCTGATTGGCGTCTTTACCCCGACCGAGGCGTCGGCCATCGCCGTTGCCTACGCCTTGCTAATCGCGTTTTTCGTGCTGAACTCTATGAAACTGCGCGACCTGCCAGCGGTGCTTTATAAATCCGCTACAGGCAGTGCAACGGTGCTGTTGCTGGTTGGAGCGGCTGTCGCATTCAAAACCGTGGTCAGCCTAAGCCATGCGCCAGAAGCGCTGGCCGCCTTTATACTTAGCCTGTCGGAAAACCCGCTGATCTTGCTGTTCCTGATCAACATCCTGTTGTTCATCGTCGGTATGTTTCTGGACGCAGGCCCCGCCATCATTATCTTGGGCCCGATCTTAGGACCAATCTTTACCGATCTCGGCGTTCACCCGATCCATTTCGCAATTATAATGAGCGTCAATCTTACCGTTGGCCTTGCCACACCCCCGATGGGTCTGGTTCTATTCGTGGCAAGCTCGGTTTCGGGCGAGCGCGTTGAAACCATTTCCAAGGCCATACTTCCATTTTTAGCGGTCGAGGTCGTCGTGATCTTTTTGATCACCTTCATCCCCGCCATTTCAATGACGATCCCTAGACTCACAGGGTTTGTCCAATGACAATAAAACCAATTCAGTTCATCCAGGGAGGACACAATGCTGAAAAATACGGTAAAGTCGCTGATGGTAGCGACCATGCTCGCAGGCTCTGCGCTTGCAGCAGCAGCGGCGGATTACACGATCCGGGCGACTGCGAATTCCAACGAAAACGACGAAGACTATGACGGTCTGATCGTGTTCAAAAACTACGTCGAGGCCGCATCAAATGGCGCCATTGAAGTGGAACTGTTCATCGGCACCCAGCTCTGTGCCAACGGCACCGAATGTATGCAAGGCATCGCAGATGGCACGATCGACGTCTATGTGTCCACCTCTGGCGGCACTTCGGGTCTGTTTCCCTTTGTGCAAGTGCTGGATCTGCCCTACCTCATGGCCGATGACCGGGTTGCAGAAGCCGCCCTTGCGTCTGGTTCAGAGTTTATGACCGCCATGCAGAAAATGGTCGCAGATACCTCTGGCGGTGCCATCCGTTTGATGACCATCGGCAATACCGGTGGCTGGCGCAACTTTGCCAACACGAAACGGCGTGTGGCGAACCCTGCGGATATGGAAGGTCTGAAAATTCGGACCGTTGTGGCTGATCTGCCCCAAGAACTGGTCAAAGCACTTGGCGCATCCCCCACCCCGATCCCATGGCCTGAACT
>CAZBBZ010000007.1:0-22065 GCA_964489925.1 uncultured Rhodobacterales bacterium | reverse complement strand
CTTAAGTCTTGAACAGATCGCCAAACCGATCGCGCAGCACATTCTTTTGGACCTTGCCCATAGTGTTGCGGGGCAATTCGTCCAGAACGATTAGGCGTTGGGGATGTTTGAACCGAGCAAGGGCGGTGGCGATATTTGCGCCAATGGCATCGGTGTCCGGCCCACCTTCCCCGTCGCTGACCAGAATGCCCACAACGGTTTCGCCAAAATCCGGATGCGGCACGCCGATCACAGCGCTTTCCAGCACGCCCGGTTGGTCATCAAGCACCAGTTCGATTTCTTTGGGATAGATGTTGTAGCCGCCCGAAATAATCAGATCCTTGTCCCGGCCCACAATCTGCACATAGCCGCGCTCGTCCATTTGGCCCAAGTCGCCGGTTATAAAAAAACCATCGCCGCGCAGTTCGGCGGCAGTTTTTTCGGGCATTTGCCAATAGCCTTTGAACACATTCGGCCCGCGCACCTCGATTTGGCCGATCTCCCCTTTGGGGGTCAGCGCGCCTGTTTTCGGGTCGGTGATTTTCAGCTCCACACCGGGCAGGGGCAGGCCAACCGTGCCTGCACGTCGGTCCCCGGCGTAGGGGTTCGAGGTGCTCATATTCGTTTCGGTCATGCCGTAGCGTTCCAGAATGCGATGGCCCGTGCGTGTTTCAAACTGCACGTGGGTTTCGGCCAAAAGCGGCGCGCTGCCGGATACAAACAGCCGCATGTGGCCTGCCAAATCTTTGGTGAACCGCGCATCACCCAAGAGCCGGGTATAAAACGTCGGCACCCCCATCATCGCGGTGGCGTGGGGCATTTGCGCAATCATCACATCCAGATCGAACTTGGGCAAAAAGATCATCGACCCGCCTGCTAGCAGCGTGATGTTGGTCGCGACAAACAGCCCGTGGGTGTGAAAAATCGGCAAGGCGTGCAGCGACACATCATCTGCGCTAAAACGCCAGGCTTCGGTCAGCACTTGCGCGTTGGACAACAGGTTATCTTGCGTCAGCATCGCCCCTTTGGAACGCCCTGTCGTACCGGATGTATAGAGAAACGCCGCCAAGTCGTCATGTCTGCGGGGTACCGTTTCAAAACGGGTCGGCATCCCAGCGGCTTGGTCGCTAAATGTCCCGGTGCCATCCGCGTTCAGGCTTGCCAGCTTTGCGCCAACGGCGTTCGCAATAGGGGCCAAGGGGTCAACATCCGCTTGGTCACAAACCAACAGCCGCGCGCCGCTGTTTTCCACGAAATAGGCCACTTCGCTGGCGGTATAGGCCGGGTTCAGCGGTAAAAACACGATGCCCGCTTGGGTGCAGGCGGCATAGATCGCCAAGGCTTGCGGAGATTTCGCGACCTGCAATGCCAAGCGGTCGCCGGGTTCTAACCCCAGCGCTTGCAACAGGCCCGCGTATTGCGCCGCTTGTGCCAGAAAATCCGCGTAAGTGATGCGCGCGCCATCCGCCAACACCAAGAAAACCGCATCGCTGTCTTGGTGCCGCCCAAACAGGGTGTCGTAAAGCGGGTTGGTCACTTTGAATTAATCCATTTGATAGCCGGGCGTGGACTTTGAAATCTCGCGCTCTTTATCACTCATCTCTTCTTGCACATCATCAAAAAGCGGCGTGGACAAATAGCGTTCGCCCGTATCGGGCAACATGCACAAAATCACCGTCCCTTTTTCAGCGGTTTTGGCCAAATCATGGGCAATCGCAAAGGTCGAGCCTCCCGAGACCCCGGTCAAAATCCCTTCATGGCTGGCCAGCTTTTTCGCCCAATCCAGACCTTGTGCGCCGGAAACAGGCATAAGCGCATCGTAAAAACCATTGTCCAAGCTTTCTTGCAGCACGCTTGGGATGAAATCCGGCGTCCACCCTTGGATCGGGTGAGGCGCAAAGGCTTCGTGGCTGGCATTTGGCGCGCCATCCGCGTTGCGCGCTTGGGCGATGCCACTGGCGACCAGTTGCGCGTTATCGGGTTCGCTTAGAATGATCTTGGTGTCCGGACGCTCTTTGCGCAGCACCCGCGCAACGCCTGTCACGGTGCCGCCCGTGCCATAGCCGGTCACGAAGTAATCCAGACGCTTGCCCGCAAAATCCGAGACAATTTCCGGCCCCGTCGTGGCTTCGTGCATGTCCGCGTTGGCTTTGGTTTCAAACTGGCTCGCGAGGAACCAGTCGTTCGCCTCGGCCAGTTCAACGGCCTTTTTATACATCCCCAAGCCTTTTTCCGCGCGCGGGGTCAGCACCACTTGCGCGCCAAACAAACGCATCAATTTGCGCCGCTCAATCGAAAAGCTTTCGGCCATGGTAATCACCAGCGGATAGCCCTTTTGCGCGCAAACCATCGCAAGACCGATGCCGGTGTTGCCCGATGTCGCCTCGACCACAGTTTGACCGGGCTTTAGACGGCCCTCGCGTTCCGCCGCTTCGATGATGTTCAGCGCCAAGCGATCTTTGACGGATGCCGCCGGATTGAAAAACTCTGCCTTCACGTAGATGTCCACGCCCTCGGGCGACAGATTATTGACGCGCACCGCGGGCGTGTTGCCGACCGTATCCAAAATAGAGCCATAAAGCTGACCGCGCCCAGATGTTGTGCGAATAGAGTTTGCAGAAGTCATAACGTCGCTCCGTTGAGTTTCATGCACCATTCAATACCGCGCGTGCAGGGTTGGACAAGTCAGAAACGTCGCGCGCCTTTGGGTGTAAGATCAAGTGAGCGCAATTTGATCGCGTTGGCAGGAAGTTTTCCCGTATCAAGCAGACAAGTCGGAACATCCTTTTTCACGTGACGCGCCATTGAATTTCTGCAAGCCTGATCGCGACCTAACTAAATTGGGCGCGCGTCGATTGAAAAAGCGACGAAAACTAGGGAGAAGACTATGTTGAAGAAAACGCTGCTTGGCGGTCTGTTGGCGATGGCGCCAATGGCACTGGCCGCACAAACAACTCTGACGGCGGAAACCACCACGCCGGGCTCTACACCGCATTACATCGATTCCACGCTGGCCGCTGTTTTGGAAAGCGCGGGCGTTGCGACCATGCAAATCACCGAAGGGGCGACACTGACCAATTCTGTTCAAGCGGTTGCTGAAGGGCAGTTGGATATGGCGCCTGCGCCGCTGATCCTGCCGTTTCTTTTGTCGCGCGGGATCGGGCCATACAGTGGGATCGGACCGGAAAAAGGGGCGGAACTGGCCGCTAATATCCGAGTGATTTTCTTTAACGCGGGGTCGGCGCAGATGTTGGGATATTACAATTCCAACCCGATTGAGGACATTCGCGACTTGGCAGGCAAGCGCATTTGGAATGGTCCGCCACGCGGGGCGGCGCTGACCTCTGGGCGTGCGATGATCCAGCTGTTGTCCGGCATCAAGGACGGCGAGGGCTATGAAGGTATTCAATCCCCTTGGCCAGATACAGTGTCCTCGATCACCGGTGGGGGCGTTGATGCTTGGACCATTCCCGAAGGTTTACCCTCTGGGCGCGAGATCGCGATTGCGGCGGCCGGTGGGATTACGATCCATGATGTGCCTTCGGACGTGTTGGCCAGTGAGTTGGGTCAGCAAATCCTCAAAGCACCCGGTCATGCGCCCTATTCGGTGCCAATCGAGGAATTCCGAGCCGCTTATGCGGGCAATGACATCACGGTTGTGGTGGATGACGACAGCTTTGACAGCTTTGCCACGGCCTTTGGTCAGATCGTGCCTGCGGGGATGGATGATGACTTGGTCTATGGGATCACCAAAGCCTATCTTGAAGGTGAGGATCGCTTTTTGACGGGCTCCCCACGCGGGCCCTACACGCGGCTGAGCTTTTCTGACCTTGATGGGGTCAGCCAAGGGGCTTGTGGCGCGGTTCAGGTGAAAATGCATCCCGGTGCCATTCGTGCCTATGAAGATGCCGGGCATTCGGTCGCCGATTGTTTGCGTCCATAAATCGCAATTTAGCAGGGCCGTCGTAGGCACGGCCCTGTTTGCTTATTGGTAGGCCCCGGATATGACCGCAACACATAGCGCGCGCCCTTTGGGGCAGCGCATCGCTCTTATTCTTGCGTTCTGTCTGGTGGTCGTTGGCATGGTCAACACCATGCCTGAAATCCCCGGTTTGCAAGACTTTGCAAGAGACCTGACCGGGCGGCCGTTTTTCCGCATTTCCGGATTTCCGCCTGAATATTTCTATCCGCCAGTTTTCTTTTTGATGATGTTGATCGTGGCGCTGGATGCCAGCGTTTATCGCGCATGGCGGGATGAAAAACCTAATCTTGCTTGGCTGGGGTTTCTGCTGGATGCAGGGCTGATTTTAGCGGCGTTTCTTGCGGCCTTTGGATTTCTGGTAGAAATCGATTCCATTTGTCTGATCGATCAAATCACCGGAGAGCGCAGCCGCCTGATTGCCGAAGCTGCCGCCCGCGCCGAAGGGGTAATCCCCGGTATTTCGTTCGAGGCCGAGGTGCCCGCCTGCCAAGCCCGTTTTGGCATTTGGATTATCCCGCTGTTGTTCACGATCATCACGCTGTTTTTCCTATATAACGTGCGGGTCTGGGGCTTTCCTTTGGTCGCGGTGGCCAGTGTGGTGGTGATTTATACCATTGGCACGGCCTTGATCTGGATGTTCGATCTTAGCAGCAACAACTTCCTGCTGACCAAACTGGGGGCAGATGGAGGTGATGCGCGGGCAGCGGCGATCCAGAAGGCGACCAATGTTTTTATCACGCCCGATGGGTTCATGGGGCGTTTCATGGATATCGTTGTTAATCAGGTGTTTCCTTATGTGATCCTTGGTGCGCTGTTTGGCACATCGGCGGGGGGGACATCCTTGATAAAACTGGCGGTGCGTTTGACCCGGCGCTTGCGCGGTGGTCCGGCGCATGCGGCCATCGTGTCATCGGCGATGTTCGGGACCATTACGGGCGGGCCTGTGACGAATGTGTTGTCCACGGGTCGGCTGACGATCCCGATGATGCAGCGCAACGGCTTTTCCCCGCAATTTGCGGGCGGTGTTGAAGCGGCGGCGTCCTCGGGCGGGCAAATCATGCCCCCGGTGATGGGGGTGGCGGCCTTTGTGCTCGTCGCGCTGACGGCGGTGCCTTATACGAAGGTCATCACAGCCGCGTTTTTGCCCGCGCTTTGCTTTTTCTTTTCGATCTTTCTGGCGGTGATGTTTCAAGCGCGGCGGGAGCGGATCAAGGCGATGCGTGTGATCCCTGATGATCTGATTATGCAGCGACAGGATTGGCTGAACCTAATCATCATCTTCGCGCCGATCATGACCATCCTGTTTTTGCTGTTGGGCAATAAGGATGTGATCAGCGCCGGGTGGTTGGCCAGCGTTCTGCCAAGCTTTGTGACGCAGGTTTTGGTCAATGCCACGGGCGATGCGGTGTCCGCAGGTTGGTGGGCCGTTGCCGTGCTGTTGCCGCTGTTGTTCTTGGACCCTGAAACGCGGGCCAAACCGTCCAAGGTTTTGGTGTCTCTGGCAGATGGTGGCATTCTGATTTCCCGCCTGTTCTTGCTGTTGTTTGCCGTGTCCATCATTTCGGCCTTTCTGAACGAAAGCGGGCTGACGGGGGAAATTACCCGCGCCGTGACATCTTGGCTTGAACGGGCGCAAGTGCTGCGGCTGTTTGGGTTTGAAGTGAATATCGTGGGCGGTGTTTATCTGATGCTGGCGCTGACCTGTGCAATGTTCTGTGCGATCTTGCTGGGGATGGGGATGCCCACGGTTCCCGCCTATGTGAACGTCGCACTTTTGCTTGGCCCGCTCTTGGCCAATCTGGGGGTGAGCTTTTTTACTGCCCATATGTTCGTGTTTTACTTTGCGGTCGCCTCGGCCATCACGCCCCCTGTGGCCATCGCAGCTTTTGCGGCGGCGTCGATCACGCGCACGGAACCCATGCGCACAGGATTGGCCGCGGTGCGCGTGGGCATTGTGATGTTTTCTATTCCTTTTGTCTTTGCATGGTATCCCGAATTGTTGCTGATCGAAGAAGCCGTCACCATCACTGACAACATGGGGCGGCGGACCCTTATTGAGGGCTATTCCGGTGCAATCGATTGGGGAGGTCTGGCGGTTTTGGGACTTCGTATTGGATTGGCGCTTTATCTGATCGCCTCGGCTTTGGCGAAGTTTGACAGAGCGTCCTTGCGCAGCTTTGAAATCGTCTTGCGCTTGCTGGCGGCGATTTTGGTGCTTTGGAAAGTGGCGCTTGTGATGTGGGTCGGGCTTGGCTTGGCCGCGGTCCTAATTGGCGCGCATTATGCGTTCGCGAGAGCAAATGCGGACTGCAGCGGGGGCGATTGATGAGCGCAAAACTATGGGGTCCGGTCCGTCGTTTGCGCGTTTTGGCCCTATAAGCGCGACCTACTGGCTACTTCCCATTTGGCGCGCTCAGGCGTAAGGGGCCAGCAAACTACACGAAACAACAGGAGATCTCCAATGGAGCCAATCGCGCTGTCCACAGAAATGATTGTGGTTTTGGGGCTCTTGGGGTTCACGGTTTTTTTGTTCGTGTCCGAAATTGTGCGGGTCGATTTGGCTGCCATCTTGGTGATGGTGATCCTTGGGGCGCTGTCTTATGTGCCGGGGCTTGGTGGTTTGGCGGATGTGAACCATCTTTTTGATGGGTTTGCTTCCAACGCGGTGATTTCGATTATTGCGGTGATGATCATCGGGGCGGGCTTGGATAAAACCGGGTTGATGAGCAAGGTCGCCGCTTGGATTTTGAAGTTGGGTGGCACGACCGAACAGCGGATTGTCCCGATCATTTCCGGTTCTGTCGGGTTCATTTCCAGCTTTATGCAAAACGTGGGTGCAGCCGCACTATTTTTGCCGGTGGTCAGCCGGATTTCTTCGCGGACCGAAATTCCGCTGGGGCGTTTGCTGATGCCCATGGGGTTTTGCGCCATTCTTGGGGGGACGATCACCATGGTCGGCTCGTCGCCTTTGATCTTGCTGAACGATCTGATTGATACGTCAAATGACAGCCTGCCAGAGGGTCAGCAGATGGCGCATTTTGGTCTGTTTGACGTGACCCCGGTGGGGATCGCTTTGGTGTTGTCGGGCATTTTGTATTTTATGATTTTGGGGCGTTTTGTACTGCCCAAAACCCGCGATGGGGCGGATGCGACCTCGGCTCAGTCGATCGGTGCATATTTGGAACGGATTTACGGTCTGAACTCAGATGTGTTCGAGGTGGAAGTGCCTGCTGGCAATCTATTGGTGGGCAAAGAGCTGACCGATATTATGGATGTGCATCATCTCTATATTATCGGCACTTATTATAACGGTCTGCGCGTGGTGGCCCCGACGGTGAACACCGAAATCCTTGCCCCTTGTCGCTTGGCTGTGCTGGGCCAAAAGGCGGTGGTGCAAGACATGGTGGAAACCTATGGGCTGGTCATGCGGCCTCAGTTAAAGGTTTTTGCCGAAGATTTTGCGCCCACAAACGCAGGGGTGGCGGAAATCGTTGTGCCCCCGGATAGCAATGTGATTGGCAAGACAGCACAAGAGCTGGCGTTTCGAAAATCTTACGGGCTGAGCCTGCTGGCGATCCATCGCGGTGAAGAAACGCTGAGCCATGTTGAAAACGAAGATCACGAGGCGACGCGGATCGGGTTTGAGCCGCTTCGTTCTGGCGATACGCTGGTGGTGCAAACCCAGTGGGAGGCTTTGACCCGCCTTAAGAAAGACCGTGATTTTGTGATCGTGACGCAGGATTTTCCGCAAGAAGAACTGCGCCCGCAGAAAGTCACTTGGGCGCTGACATTTTTCCTGATCGCCTTGGGGCTGATCTTGTTTACAGAAGTGCGCTTGTCGCTGTGTTTGTTGGTCGGCGCTGTGGGCATGATTGTCAGCAAAGTGCTGGATATTGATGAAGCTTACCGGGCCGTCGGGTGGAACTCTGTGTTTCTGCTCGCCTCCCTGATCCCTTTGGGTCAGGCGGTGCAATCCACGGGCACGGCGGAATGGATTGCTCAGTATATTTTGGGGCTTTTGGATGGGTGGCCCTTGTGGTCCTTACAAGCGGGGGTCGCAATTCTGGCGACGGTCTTGACGCTTGTGATGTCAAATGTGGGGGCGACGGTCTTATTGGTGCCGCTGGCAGTATCGATTGCGCTGGCCGCCGGGGGGGACCCGGCGCTGTTTGCGCTGACGGTGGCGATCTCGACCTCCAACAGCTTTTTGATCCCCACCCATCAGGTCAACGCGCTGATTATGGGTCCAGCCGGGTATAGGGTCATCGACTTTGTGCGCAGCGGTGGCTTGATGACGATCATCTTTTTGGTTGTGTCGCTGGTGGTGATGAACCTCGTGTTCTAGCCTTTCTAGCTTGGCACTTTAGCGGCCCGCGCTTTGCCCTTCTTGGCGACTTTACGCGCGGAGCGGGCAGGGGCGGCAACCGGGGTTGGAAACGTCAGACCGACCTCGTCTTTGATGACATCCAACACGGCTTGGTCAAACCAATAGCCCGTGTGCCCGGCAGGATGCACAGGGATGTTGCGCGGGAAGGTTTGTTTGCCAATCTCGCGGGTTTCCACATGGGTGCCGACGAAATCATCAACCCGATAAATGTTCACCCAGTTCTTTGCCAGATCGTCAGAAACCGTATCAAAGGAAAACATGTTCGGGAAGTAGTGGCGATACACATGGCTATAGGGCGACCCCATGGTGACCAGCTTTAAGGGCGTTTTGCCAATCACCTTGCTCACTTTGTCCTCACTCAGCGCACAGATGGAAATGATCGTGCCTTGGGAGTGGGAAATCACGTAAATCTCATCGGGTTTGAAGGATCGTTTCATGGTTTCAAGCACGATGAAAAAGCGGTCGTTGATGCGGTTACGCAGCCAGAAATCAAGCCGTTTGTCCGGGTCGCGCAGCATTTGATTGATGCCTTGGCGCGGGGTGCGGTGGGGTTTGAAGTCAACGAAGTAATTGACCACGTCCTTGCCGACCCCAAGCCCGGTTGCCAGCTTCGGGCCGACCAGCGGCCAAAACAGGATTAAGATGCCTCCAAGGGCTGCGGCGACGACCCCGGCGATTTGATTGGCCAAAATGAACAGCCAATGGGGGTCCCCTTCGCTGTTGGGAATGAGCCGCTCGACAAACAGATAAATCGCGCAGGCGACCATGAACACTAAGAAGCCTGAAATTACATTGCCCAAGGTTTTGCTTAACAACAGACGCGGCACTTCGCTGCCCCATGATTGAGGTGGGGTTGGGGGCTGATCTGGTTGCGGGTTAACGGGATGGTCTTTGAGGGTTTGTGCGCTTGTATGGTCTTTCTTATAGGCTTTGATCCAAGCCATGCGTGCGCGCACCACAACATAGCCCGCCACCAGAATACCAAGGGCGGCAAGCATCGCCACCCAAAGCAGCCCCAAAGCGGCGCCAAGATGAGTGTCCATAAACCCTTTCATTTCGTCGTTTGAAGACACCCATTTTCCAACCATGATCCAAAAGATGTTGGAAAAAATCAGCCAAAACACCACCATGGATGCGATGGTTTGCGGATAGACCGTGGCCGCGGATTTCACCGCAGAAGCTTTGCGTTCAAGCGCGGTTGCGTCTTCGTTGGCTTTTGCCGTTGCTCGCAACCCAAGCATCCAATCCACCATCAAACTGCCGGCCATTACCAGCATAATCAACCAAAACAGCTGTAAGAAGGCGATCATTATGATGATGTATGAATTGAACGTATCGGTTTGATTTCTGCCGTCGCCAAATTGTCCGGTGATCATCACCAATGCGACCGCTGCGAGCCCGATGAAGCCTGCGATAAACATGGTATCGGTGAATTGGCGTCGCAATCGGTTGTGTGGGCGCGAAAAATATCCATAAATTATGAAAACGAGGCTAGAGGCGGCAATAATGCCATGAGCCCAATACGGACCGCCCCACGTCGCGACTTCTTCGGGGGCGAGCGCAAACAGCATGTAGGATAGCATGACGCCAAGGGCCAAAAGCGCGTTCAGCACCGCATTGGGCCCATGGGCCATCAGCACGAAAAAATCCACCACGCGAATTTGCCAAGGGCGCGCGCAAAGCATGGCCCAAATTTCTTTTAGACTCGGCAATTTGTCTTCGATGGTGTCGGCGACAACCGGCGTGCTTCGCAGCTTTTGCGTATAGGCCGGATCGTCATGCACCTCGCGCACATTGGCGCGCGCTAGATAGCCCAAGCCTAAAAGCGTGCTCATCAGCTCTATGATCGTGGAAATCGTGCCTGTGGGCCCTTTGGACAGATCGGCCCAATGCACCTCGGCCATTTTGGTTTCATTGCCCGATGGCTCTGAAATTTGCCGGGTGTGACAGGCGAAGGTTTTCAACTTGCGTGGATCATGATGTTCGTAATCTTCGCGCAGCCAAACCTGTTCGCTTTCGATGTCCGCTTCGACGTTATTTGTGATCGTACCGGCAAAGTTGTCGAGCGTGTCACCCGCACCTTGCTCGCCGATACCGTGAACCACTAGGACCAGTCGTTTCATGGCAAAAATCCCCGTCTATTTTGTTGGTTTCAAAATATTCACAGTGAATCAATGTAGGCGAGCCTAAGCGGTGCGGGGGCGATCTGTCTATAGGGATGCCAAAGGGATGCCAAAACTGGGGCTCACGTAAGTTTGAGCGTATTCGTGATAGCCGGGCCTGCGTCTGGTCTTAAATGGTGGTGGATTTTGTGCTAGGCTATGACCCAGTCAGGGCAAAAAGGACCGCTGGATATGGCATTTGTAAAGGTCACGCGACGACGTTTTTTGATGACAGGCAGCAGCGCGATGCTGGCCAGTGGTGTTGCGCCTGCACATGCCCAAAATTTGAAACCGACCCGTAGTATGCGCGGGGGGGCGAATAACTATCTGGAAGGTGCGCCGATTGTGGATCGGATCGGGGGCGGTGGCTTTTGGATGACCGGAACCGTGCGTCGTGCGGGTGATGGGCTGCCTCTGGCCAATCAACGCATCCAAATTTGGGCGCATACGACCGAGGGCCATGAGCGCGATCCTCACAGCCACGGGGCCACGCTGACAGACGCAAAGGGTGAATTTCGCCTAGAGATGCCGCAGATCGTGCCTGCCTTTGGCCAAGCGCATGGGCATTTGGCCTATGACAGTGGCGATTTCAAAACCGTGTTTCTGCGCCCGGTGATGAAGCGCTCTAGCGACACCAGTTTGGCGGCGCATTTCGTGCTGCGACCAGCCTAAGGCTCTAGCAAGATGACGCCGCAAAGCCGCGTGCAGAGCGGGCTTGTCTGGGCGGTTTTGGCTGCGGGCGTGATCGTGCCGCTTGTTCTGGCGATGACAAGCCCGCTGTTGGCCTGGCGCGACCCGATTTATATCGCGGCGGGCTTTGCCGGGATCGTTGGCTTGGCGCTGTTGCTCGTTCAGCCCCTATTGATCGGAGGGCTGTTTCCCGGTCTTTCTAAGCGCAGGTCCCGTGCGGTTCATCGCTGGGCTGGCTTTGCATTGTTGTGCAGTAGTTTGGTGCATGTGGCAGGGCTTTGGATCACCAGCCCGCCGGATATGATCGACGCGCTACTGTTTGCATCCCCAACACCGTTTTCCGCATTTGGGGTGGTGGCTATGTGGGGCATCTTCGCGCTGGCTTTTTTGGTGGCGTTGCGCCGTCGTTTGCGGCCAAAGATTTGGCGCAGCGCGCATTTGGGGGTCGCGGCCATCGTGATTGCAGGCGCGATCATTCATGTGCTGCTGATCGAAGGCACGATGGAGCCGATTTCAAAGGTGGTGCTTTGTGGGCTGGTCGTTATTGCCGCGGCCAAAGTGATGCTTGGCCAGCGGCGATCCGGGCCTTAGCCCATTTTTTGCAATCTGGCGGTCAGGTCGGACACGGAGCCGCCGTTCTTGTCCAGAATTGCGCCCACTTCCGAGCGTTCTGTGGCCAAGAGCTTTACACCTTCGATGATGATATCAAAGAACTTCAGCCCGTTGCCCCCGTCAATCACATGCCAATCGACCGGGAAGGCGGCCCATTTATCTGTGGTCACGGCGGTTTGCACGATGATGCCCTTGCGACCGTAATCGTTGGACTTGGTGATCTCGATCTTACCGCCTTCAAAGTCGCGGAACTGCTTGCCGTATTTGCGCGCAAGATAGCCCGTCAGGGCCGCAACATAGGCTTTGCGTTCAGCGGCCGAGGCGCCGCGCCAAGGTTGGCCCATGATGCTGCTGGCGATGCGGGTGCGATCCCCATAGCGGGCGAACATGCCCTCGAAATCCTTAAGCATTGCGTCCAGCGGTTTGCCCGCGTTCATAATGGACAGCACTTCATCAACCACTTTGCGGATCATGCTTTCGGCTTGATCGACGGTCATCGCGCGTGCAGGGCTTCCAAAGCCGAGCCAAGCAAGCCCAAGCCCGGTTGCCCCAATCCCGGCCAAAACCATACGGCGGTTCTGGTCTGCGGGGGGCGTCATTTGAGCCACTTTAGTTGTCGAATGCGAACGGGTCGTCGAGATCTGCTTCATTGAGTTCACCACCTTGTAAAACATTGCGGCGATTAAGCAGATACCCAATCCGCGCTGCCGCATAACTATCTTCGGCCCCATAAAGAACGGGGTCGATTATACTTGCTAACCTATGTCGTGTTGCCAAAACATCTAGACCCTTCAAAGCATAAGTTGCTTCAACTTCGCGTGTCGGCAACACTTGGCCCAAAGGATTGCTAAGGGCATCGACCACGCCGCCAAGCGTGTCACGGGCGGTGGATGGCCCCATAAGCGGCAATTCGACATAGGGACCTTCGCCAAGACCCCAAACGTGCAACGTTTCGCCAAAATCCGTGCTGTCGTCAGGAACATTGACGGCGCTGGCGGGATCAAACAGACCAAATACGCCTAGTGTGCTATTAATCACAAAACGGGCCGTCATCCCGATTGCGGCCTCAAAATCGCCCTGTAACGTATGATTAATGACATCAGAGGGCAAAGAAAGGTTAGAAACTCCGTTATAGACCATTGTATCCAGCGGATCAGGTACCACATACCCGTAAGCGCGCGACATGGGGCGCAAAACCGCTTTATCGGCGACTTTGTTAAAACCATGTATGCCGCGATTTACCGGCTCTGCTGGGTCATAAACACCATCACGGGAAATTTCGGTTTGCGTACAACCGGCAGCAAAAATAAAGGCAATCAACAAAATCTTATTAAAGTTTTGCAAAATTGAATTTGGTATGGTCGACAAGGCGTTTCTCCGGGTTGAAAAAGACACGAATTCGGGTCTTCGTCAAAAATTTACCATCTTTCCGGTGTAGGACACCATCTGGCGTTCAAACACAAGCCAGAATAGCTGTATAAGCGCGCGACAAAAGGATTCGCAGAAATCTGCGGCAAGCTTGTGACAACAAGCCAATATGATGAGCTAACGAGTAGGGAATTACATGGCGACGCCATTCAAAAGAGGCCAAAAAGAACTTAAAGACGCAATGGCGACGGGACGATCGCTGTTTATGTCGGTTGGCATATTCAGTGTGTTTGTGAACCTGCTGATGCTGACGGGGCCTTTGTTCATGCTGCAGGTCTATGACCGGGTTTTAGGGTCACGGTCTGAAGCGACGCTGGTGGCATTGTTCGCCTTGGTTGGCTTTTTATATCTGCTCATGGGATTTCTTGACCACGCACGGGGCCGGGTTCTGGCGCGCGTTGGTGCAGAATTTCAAACCGTGCTTGATCGGCGCGTTTTTGAAGCGGTGCTAAAGCGCTCTGTTGTGCCGATGGAACGCGCGCGCCCCGCATCGGGCTTGCGCGATCTGGAATCTGTGCAGCGTTTGTTGTCATCACCTGCTTTGTTTGCTGTGTTTGATATGCCTTGGGCGCCGCTGTTTATGGCCGCGATCTTTATGTTCCACCCGATGCTGGGGTGGCTGGGTCTTGCGGGCGCGGTTCTGATTATTTCTTTGACGTTCTTTAACCAATGGCTGACGCGTAAACCTGTGAACGAAGCGAACCAAAAATCTGCACAAGCGGATGGGTTTGCGCAATCGATCCGGGATGAGGGCGAAGTTATTCAAGGCTTGGGCATGCGCTCTGCAGTGCTAAATCGCTGGCGTCAAAACCGCGATCAAGCGCTTGAGAGCCAGATTTCTGCATCTGACAAAACCGGGTCTTTTTCGACCACATCAAAAACATTCCGGATGTTCTTGCAGTCGGCAATGTTGGCGTTGGGTGCCTATTTGGTGCTGCAAGGCGAATTGACGCCGGGCGCGATGATTGCTGGTTCAATCCTGTTGGGCCGTGCCTTGTCGCCGGTTGAACAAGCGATTGCGCAGTGGCCAAACGTGATCCGTGCGCGCGAAGGTTGGAATTCGCTTTGCGAATTGTTGGAAAAAACACCTGAAGATCCTGTGCGCACCGAGCTGCCAAAGCCACGTGCGATCATGGAAGCCCAGCAAATCACCGTGCTGCCCCCGGGCGAGCAAGTTGCGACTTTGCGCATGGCGTCATTCCGGCTGGAGCCGGGCCAAGCGATGGGCGTGATCGGGCCTTCAGGAGCGGGTAAATCGACGCTTGCGCGTGCGATCCTTGGCATCTGGCGTCCGGCATCTGGAAAGGTGCGCTTGGATGGGGCGTCGCTTGATAACTATGACAACGACGCTTTGGGTCAGTACATCGGCTATCTGCCGCAAGATGTGACGCTGTTTAATGGCTCTATCGCCGAAAACATCGCGCGCATGTCCACACAGCCCGATGCGGCGCAAGTGGTGGAAGCGGCCAAAAAAGCGGGCGCGCATGAAATGATCCTGAAGATGCCCGATGGCTATGATACGCAAATCACCAGCGGGTCCGGACGGCTTTCGGGCGGGCAGAAACAGCGGGTTGGTTTGGCGCGGGCCATGTATGGCGACCCGGTGATCCTTGTTCTGGATGAGCCGAACTCCAACCTTGATAGTGCCGGTTCAGAGGCGTTGAATGGCGCGATCCGCCAGATGAAAGCGGAAAATAAATCCGTGATCATCATGGCGCACCGGCCTGCGGCGATCGCGGAATGTGATCTGCTGCTTTATATCGAAAACGGGACGCGTAAGGCGTTTGGCCCCCGCGATGAAGTGCTTCGCGAACAGCTGAAAAACTATAATCAAGTGGCAAGCGCGATTAACAAAAAACAGGAAGCAAACTGATGGCTAAGTTGAAAATGCCCGGGCGAAAAGCCAAACAGATTGCGGGTCCCGCCGCGCCGCCGAAAAAAGCGCGGAAGTGGAAAGCGTCCAAACATTTGATGGTTGGCTTTATTGCCCTGTTGGTGCTGGTCGGCGGCCTTGGCACATGGTCGGTTTTTGCGAATATCGCAGGGGCGATTGTGGCTAGTGGGTCGATCGAAGTGGAAAGCAACCGGCAGGTTATTCAGCATCCCGAAGGCGGTGTTGTTGGCGAAATCAAAGTCGATGATGGCGATACGGTGGTTGCAGGCGATGTGCTGATCCGTTTCGACGACACGCAGTTGCGCTCTGAGTTGGCCGTGATTGAAGGTCAGCTGTTTGAACTGATTGCCCGTCGTGGACGGTTGCAGGCTGAAAGCATCGGTCTGAGCGAAATCGAATTTCCCGGCGAACTTGTAGAGCTGGCGACGACCAGCAACATTGATATCGAGTCGCTCAAAGAGGGTCAGGTGCGTCTGTTTGATGCGCGCCGTCAGTCGCTAATCAGCGAGGCGGAGCAACTTACAGAGCGTAAATTGCAGATTGGCTTGCAAATTAACGGTGTTGAATCCCAGCTTGAAGCGCTGACGCGCCAGTTGGAACTGATCCGTCAAGAGCTTAAGAATACGCAAGACTTGGTGGAACAAGGCTTGGCGCGGATGCCCCAACTATTGGCGCTGCAACGGGAAGAAGCCCAGCTCTTGGGCCGTGTTGGTGAATTGCAAGCAGGTGTCGCGGAAAGCCGAGGCCGGATTGCTGAGATCGAGATTTCTTTGGTGAAACTGGAAAGCGATCTGCGCGAAGAAGCGATCACCACTTTGCGCGATCTTGAATACCGCGAGTTGGAACTCAAAGAGCGTCGTCTGTCTAGCATCGAAACCTTGTCGCGCCTCGAAGTGCGCGCGCCTGTGCCCGGTGTGATTTATGGCAACACGGTTTATGCCCTGCGCTCTGTTGTGCGCGCGGCAGAGCCGATCATGTATGTGGTGCCACAAGATAGCCCGCTGATTATTTCCAGCCGTATTGAGACGATCCACATCGATGAAGTGCGTGTGGGTCAAGCAGCAAAACTGGTGTTTTCCACCTTTGATGCGCGCACCACCCCGGAACTTGAGGGTACTGTGACGCGGGTTTCGGCGGATGTGTTTACGGATGAAAACACCGGCGCGACCTATTATCAGGCAGAGATTTTGCCCGATGAAGGCGAGTTGGAAAAACTGGCGGAACTGGATCTTATTCCGGGCATGCCGGTTGAAAGCTTCATCAAAACGACGGATCGCTCGCCATTGGCTTATCTGGTGAAACCGATGATGGACTATTTCAACAAAGCCTTCCGCGAAAGCTAAAGCTTAAGATCATAGACGATTTAGCAAGGGCGCGGGGATCAATCCTCGCGCCCTTTTGCTTGACAGCGATGGGGGAATTGGCCTTTGTCAGCCTCGTGATTGTAACACGAGGATTGACCCAATGCCCGGAACCATCGACGCCCAACTTGCCAGCCTAAATATCACTTTGCCCGCCGCACCAGCGCCTGCAGCCAACTATGTGCCTTTCGTGCAAAGTGGCGCGTTGGTTTATGTGTCTGGGCAAATCAGTCAGGACGAAACCGGGCTGATCACCGGCCATCTTGGGGCTGAGGTGGATATCGCCAAGGGGCAATACGCGGCGCGTTGTTGCGCGCTGTCGCTGATGGCGCAGCTAAAGGCGGCTTGTGGCGGTGATTTGGACCGGGTGACCCGGGTGGTTAAGCTGACCGGATTTGTAAATTCCACTCCAGATTTTACCGACCAGCCCGAGGTGATTAACGGCGCATCCGATGTGCTGGCAGAGGTGTTTGGCGAAAAGGGCGCTCATGCCCGCGCCGCGGTTGGCGTGGCCGCCTTGCCGCGCAATGTTGCGGTGGAAATCGAAGGAATCTTCGAGATTTCATGACCGACCCGCGTCCCAATCGGCTTGATCCAAACTTCCTGACCCTGCCGCTGGCGCATCGGGGGCTTCACGACAAAAAGGTCGGTGCCATCGAAAACGCCCCGCGCGCGATTATGCGCGCTATTGAAGCGGGCTATGGGATCGAAATTGATGTGCAGCTGTCATCGGACAGCCGGGCGATGGTGTTCCACGACTATGACCTTGATCGCCTAACCGGGCAGGCGGGGCAGGTCGCTGCGCATAGCGCTACCGCGCTTGGCCGCGTCACCCTAAGTGGTAGCGACGATCAAATCCCGTCTTTGCAAAAAGTGCTTGGCATGGTGCAGGGGCGCGTGCCGTTGCTGATTGAAATCAAGGATCAAGACGGCGGGTTGCAAGGCAATGTCGGACCCCTGGAAACAGCGGTCGCCAGTGATATCGCGGGTTACGCTGGACCGCTTGGGGTGATGTCGTTTAACCCGCATAGCGTCAAAGCGTTTGCCGACCTTGCGCCGGATGTTCCGATTGGTCTTGTCACCGATCCGATGGCGGCAGAACATTGGCCGGATGTGACCAAGGAGCGCCGCGAGGAGCTTGCCGGTATTCCGGATGCAGAGCGGCTGGGCGTGGATTTCATTTCTCATAACCAGAGCGATCTAGGCGCGCCCGCGGTTGCCCGTCTGAAAGCGGCGGGTTTGCCGATTTTGTGTTGGACCGTGCGGGATGCACAAACCGAGCAACGGGCGCGCGCGGTTGCGGATAATATCACCTTTGAAGGCTATTTGCCCCCTAGACCGCAGCCTTAGCCCCCCTATATGGTCGCTTATAACGGCGGCGATTGGCAGGATTGATGGAACAGGGATTGATCGAAATTTCGGTTCTAAGCGGCGTCGGTGATATCGACGCGGCAGAGTGGGATTCCTGCGGAGATGCGGGCAATTTGGGCGCAGGCGGACAGGTTCGTCCAAGCGATCCGTTCACCACCCATCGGTTCTTAAAAGCGCTTGAAGATAGCGGGTCGGTCGGGGCCGGATCCGGCTGGCAAGCGCGTCATCTTGCGGCGCGCATAGAGGGCGAGCTGATCGGGGTGATGCCGCTTTATGCCAAATCCCATTCCCAAGGCGAATATGTTTTCGATCACAACTGGGCCCATGCTTATACTCAAGCGGGGGGTCGTTATTATCCAAAACTACAAGGGGCCGTGCCGTTCACGCCTGCCACCGGGCGGCGCTTTTTGGCCAAGCCGGGGTTTGAAACGACGGCACAAGCCGCACTTTGCGAAGGGTTAATCCGGCTGGCTGAACAGCATAAATTGTCGTCAGCCCATATCACGTTTTGTACCGAAGCCGAATTTGATGCAGGCGGGCAAATGGGATTGATGCAACGGGTGGGCCAGCAGTTTCATTGGGTGAATGCAGGCTTTGAGTGCTTTGATGATTTCTTGGGCGCGCTGTCATCGCGCAAGCGCAAGAACATCCGCAAGGAACGCGCCAGCGCCCAAGGTTTTGGCGGCCAAATCAAA
The DNA here is from genome assembly GCA_964489925.1 of uncultured Rhodobacterales bacterium. Lineage (GTDB taxonomy): Bacteria > Pseudomonadota > Alphaproteobacteria > Rhodobacterales > Rhodobacteraceae > CAYLLD01. Next base: position 3,504 of record CAZBBZ010000007.1, on the reverse strand, counting down.
ACCTATCGCGGCGATGAAATTGAGCCGGAACATTGGGATTCGTTCTGGGTGTTTTACCAAGACACTGGCGCGCGCAAATGGGGCACGCCCTATCTGTCACGCCGTTTCTTTGACGAAGCCCAAGCGAGCCTGCGCGATGATATGGCGCTGGTGCTGGCCGAACGGGACGGGGTGCCGATTGCGGGGGCGTTGAATTTCATTGGGCGCGATGCGCTTTACGGGCGCTATTGGGGCTGCACGGAGCATCACGACTGTTTGCATTTCGAGCTGTGCTATTATCAGGCGATTGATCTGGCACTTGAGCTGGGCTTGGCTCGTGTCGAGGCGGGCGCGCAAGGGCAGCATAAGCTTGCGCGGGGCTATATGCCGGTGCCGACCTATTCGTTGCATTGGATTGCCGATGAAGGGTTTCGCCATGCGGTGGAAGATTATTTGCAGGCAGAGCGCGCGGCCGTGGATGAGGATATCGAGATTTTGACCGAATACGGGCCGTTCAAGCGGGCGCAAGTGGAGGAACAGGAATGAGCAAATTGCAAGGGCAGCCGCGCGAACAAGCATTGTCGCAACTACAAGTGGCGGGTTGGGCCTTGGTCGAAGGGCGCGATGCGATTTCCAAGACCTATAAATTCGCGGACTTCGCCGATGCATTTGGCTGGATGAGCCGGGCGGCAATCTGGGCGGAAAAGATGGATCATCACCCAGAGTGGTTCAATGTCTACAACCGGGTCGAGGTCACCCTGACAAGCCATGATGTGAACGGCTTGTCAGAGCGGGATGTTAAGCTGGCCGCCAAGTTTGACGCGCTGGCAGATTAAAGCGCGGCAAGCACTTCTTCGCCGGCGGAAATCGTGCATTCACCCGGACCGCTTTCGGCTTGCAGCAAGGTAACTTTGCCGTCCTCAACCACCATCGCATAGCGTTGCGAGCGGTCGATCAGGCCCACGGGTGGGGCGGTAAAGGCCATGTCGATGGCTTTGGTAAAGCTGGCATCGGTATCGCACAACATGCGGATACCGGCTTTGTCCGCCCCGGTGGATTTCGCCCAAGCGTCCATCACAAAGACATCGTTGACCGACAGGCAGATCACCTCGTCAAAGCCTTTGGCATCAAAGTCGGGTTTCGTGCGCATAAAGCTGGGCAAATGAGCCGCTGAACAGGTGCGGGTAAACGCGCCGGGCAGACCGAACATGACCACTTTGCGCCCGGCAAACAGCTCTGCGGTGGTGGTTTCTTGCGGGCCATCTGCGGTGAATTCGCGAAAGGTTGCGTTCGGAAGGGTATCGCCTACGGAAATTGCCATGATCGTCTTTCTATCTGGGGTTCGTTTGGGTAATAGCTCGTCTGCGCTATACCAGCGTAGCTGGCTTGATGGCCAGTTCTTTGCAAAGAAAAGGTGAGGCGCATGTCGGAATTTGTGGTGATTGGTGCAGGTCAGGCGGCGGCGTCTTTGGTTGCAAAGCTGCGCAGTGACGGGTTTGACGGTGGGATTACGGTGATCGGTGATGAACCGGCATTGCCCTATCAGCGCCCGCCTTTGTCAAAGAAATATCTGACCGGAGAGATGGAGTTGGAGCGGCTTTATCTGCGCCCTGCATCCTATTACGACGATCAAAACATCACCATGCGCCTTGGCGCCCCGGTTGAGGCGATTGACCGCGCGGCCAAGTCGGTGACGGTGGCGGGCGATACCATTGCTTATGACAAACTGGCGCTGGCCACGGGGTCGGCCCCGCGCATGTTGCCCGCGGCCATTGGCGGCGATCTAGGCGGGGTTTATGCGGTGCGCACCTTGGCGGATGTGGATTTGATGGCCACGGAATTCAAACCGGGCGCGCGCGTGCTGATCGTGGGGGGTGGCTACATCGGGCTTGAAGCGGCAGCGGTTGCATCAACCCGCGGCTTGGATGTGACCTTGATCGAAATGGCCCCGCGTATTTTGCAGCGTGTCGCAAGCCCTGAAACCTCGGATTATTTCCGTGATCTGCACAGCGCACATGGCGTTAAGATCATGGAAAGCACGGGGCTAGCGCGCTTGCACGGGGACGGGCGCGTGAGCGAGGCTGAACTGGCCGATGGCACTATGATGCCCGTTGATTTTGTGATCGCTGGGATCGGGATTATGCCCGGTGATGCCTTGGCGGTTGAGGCGGGGTTGACCATTGATAATGGCATCGCGGTGGATGCCCGTTGTGCCACATCTGATCCGGATATTTTCGCGATTGGCGATTGTGCGAGCTTTCCTTACGCAGGCGATCGCTTGCGGCTTGAAAGCGTGGGCAACGCGATTGATATGGCCGAAATTGCGGCTCAAGCGATGATGGGGGCGGATGTCACTTATGAAGCCGCGCCTTGGTTTTGGTCGGATCAATACGATGTGACCTTGCAGATTGCGGGGCTCAATACGGGCTATACGGATATTGTGTCGCGCATTGACGGCGAGCGGGTGTCGTTTTGGTATTATAAAGACGGCAAGCTGTTGGCGGTTGATGCCATGAAGGACGCGAAATCCTATATGATGGGCAAGCGTTGGATCGCGGCAGGCCAAACGCCTGACCCGGTTGGGGTTGCAGATGCGAGCGCAAATTTACGCGAGATCGCGCTGGTCTGATGCGCATTGTCGGCGGGCAGTTTCGCGGGCGTGCCTTGGCCAGTGTTGGCAAGGGCGATACGGCCGCGCATCTGCGCCCCACCAGTGACCGGGTGCGAGAGGCGTTGTTTAATGCCCTGTCCCATCGCGCGGATTTTGACTTTGACCGCGCGCGGGTGCTGGACCTGTTTGCAGGCACCGGCGCCTTGGGGCTAGAGGCCTTGTCGCGCGGGGCGGCTTATGCGCTTTTTGTGGACAATGGGACCAAGGCGCGCAGTCTGCTGCGTGACAATATCGCGCTTTTGGGTGTGGGCGAGGCAACAGCGATGTTGCGCCGGGATGCCGCGCGGCTTGGCCCTTGCAGCGATGCGCCGTTCACCTGTGTTTTTGCCGATCCGCCCTATGGGATGGGCTTGGCACCCAAAGCTTTGAGCGCGATTGCTGAGGGTGGTTGGCTTGCGTCCGGTGCTTTGGTGGTGGTCGAAGAAAACGCGGGCGTGGCTTTGCCAATTGGGTATGAAGTGCTGGATGAGCGGTCTTATGGGGATACGGTTGTGACGATCGGGCGCTTCGTCTGAGGGGCTGAGCGGGCGGTGATTTCGTTAACGAAACCTTAAAATGGTGCCTGAATTTGATGGTTTTTGCGGATTTTGAGGGTTTTTCGGGAATTTTGTTATATATTACAGTGGGTTAACGCCAAAATCCAAGAGACACATCCCGTACACAACCTGTACACATCCTGTACAGCAACTTTCGTCAATTCGTTAACAAACCTTTACCAGAGTAACTAACGCTATGACCGCATTCGCCTGACGGCGAAACCGTTTGTACACATCCCGTACAGCACTTTTTGGTGTTTTATTAACAAACCCTTACCAGAGTAACCTATGCCATGATCGCATTCGCATGATCGAAGT
>CAZBBZ010000006.1:14792-22771 GCA_964489925.1 uncultured Rhodobacterales bacterium | reverse complement strand
GCCGCATCATAGGCGAAGGTCACATTGGAAAATGAAACCGCGCCCGGTCCCGGCACCATCGGCTTGGCGTCTTTAACATCCGGCTCGCTGAGCGGTTCGTCCAAGAGCTGATACATCAGCCGCACCCCGACCATGTTACGTTGGATCAGCACGTTCAAACGACCCAGCCGCGTGGCAGGTTCATAGGCCATCAAAAACGCAGTGATAAAGGAAAACAGCGTGCCCGCATCCCCGTTGCGATCAATGATCGCGTAGCCGCCGTAGAGGATGACCACGGCAATGCCCAAGCCGCCCAGACTATCGGCCAGCGGCAAGGTGATCGCGTTGTATTTGGCGACTTTTAGCGAGCGGTCTTCGACTTCTTCGATCGCGGCATCCATTTCAACCCGACGGTTGGATTCCAGATTGAAGGTCTTGATGACAGAGATCCCGCGCACGGTATCGGTGAGCAGTTTCATGGTGCGCGAAAGCGCGTCAAATTCTTCGCCTGCCAAGCGGCGGATGCGGCGAATGATCCAGTTCAGCACGATCAGCGCTGGCGGAACGATGACCACGGATAGGACTGACAGCAGCGGGTCTTGGTAGATCATCACACCCAAGAGCACGATCAGGGTCAGAAAATCGCGCAAGCCTCCGGCGACGACCCGCGTGATGACCTCGCGCGCGGCATTGGCGTTTTGATTGAATCGCGCGGTAATTTCGCCTGTGGTTTGGCTGTCAAAAAAGGTCATGCCTTGGGCAAGAACCTTGCCGATCATACGTTTTTTGAGGCCCGCAAGCACCCGCGCGCTGATCCGTGCAAGGATCACCGCAGAGCCGTAGGATGACAGGCCTTTGACGATAAAAATCGCAAGGATGCCCAGCGATATGGGCAGGACCATATTTCTTTGGCGGTCGATAAAGACTTCGTTGATGATGTCTTTGATGATCCACGCGGTCGCGCCCACGCAAGCGGCGGTGATGACCATCAGCACAAAAGCGATGATATAGCTAGGGATATGGGCGGCGGCGGCTTCGGACAGCAAGCGACGCATGGTCGGCCATGTTGGATACCGCTCGGTGAGCGCGTCAAAACTGGCCCGCTGTGCCGCCTTATCGCTCACGGCAATAGCCCTCCGTATACGCGGCGGCTGTTTTCGGTCTGAAACATCATCGTTTTGGCCATATGTACCCGTTACCCAAGCGCTTTGATCCCTGCAACCATTGCCGCCACGATAGTTGTAAATTGGGGCATAGTGATGCGCTAGGTTTGCATGAATTTCGCGCGGTGCGGGTTTTCGCCGCTATGAGGCATTGTCGGGGACGCATTGTCGGGGTGCGGCTCATAACACTCTGGCCAATTTGACAAAACGTGGCTATGGCTCGTTAAAAGGGTTTCACATTTTGACCCGAAAGCCGGAACCGGCAAAAAAGATAATTTCCCCAAAAAATGGCAGGGGCAGGCATGACTTATACATTACCCGACGAAGCGCGGGAATTTGTGCTGTTTCAGCGCACCGCATTGCTTCCTAAACGGGCCAAACCGGGCCGCTTGATGCGCAACCTAGAACGGTTGGGCCTGCGCGATAACAGTTATGAAAAATTCGTGCGCGATTATGCGCGCCAAGAACCTGCCCTGATAGATCAGCGCTATTTTGAGGATATGGGCGAGATCGCCGCCCGGCTGTTGCCCCATATTCCTAAAAGCACGCGCTCGATTGTTGATATTGGCTGTGGCATCGCGGGCTTGGATGTCTTTTTGTATCAAGCTTTGGACAAGCCGGATTTGATTTTGCTGGATAAGACGGCGATTGAAAGCAAGGTTTGGTATATGTTTGAATCCAAAGGGGCGTTTTACAACTCTTTGGAATTGGCGCGTGACACGCTTGTTCAAAATGGCGTGCCAGCGGATAAAGTGAGCGCGCTTGAAGCGCCGGAAAATGGCGAGATTGCTTTGCCAAAGGGCAGCGTTGATCTTGTGGTGTCGACAATTTCTTGGGGGTTTCATTACCCGGTCAGCGTTTATGCCAAATCGGTGCGTGATATTCTTAGCCCGCAAGGGGCGTTGATACTGGATGTGCGCAAAGATACCGGCGGCGAGGCAGAACTCGAAGAATTTTTCGCCCTAGAGGTGATCGACGAGCAAGCGAAGTTCAACACCATCAAGGCAACGGTTCTTAGTCGCTAGGAGAGCGCGGTTGATTAAGGTGATGACAGTGTTCGGCACCCGGCCCGAGGCGATTAAAATGGCCCCGGTGGTTAAAGCTGTGGCGGAACATTTCGACGCCAAGGTTTGTGTGACCGCGCAACATCGCCAGATGCTTGACCAAGTGCTGGACGCTTTTGATATTACCCCCGATTTTGATCTTGATTTGATGCGCTCTGGCCAGACTTTGACGGATATCACCGCGCGAATTTTGGCAGGCATGAAAGAAGTGTTTGCCACGTGGAAGCCGGATGTGGTGCTGGTGCATGGGGACACGACCACGACGATGTCCACGGCCTTGGCCGCTTTTTATGACCAGATCGCTGTGGGGCATGTGGAAGCGGGGCTGCGCACGGGCAATATTTATTCGCCGTGGCCCGAAGAAATGAACCGCAAAATCGCCGGGGCGATTTCGACCTATCATTTTGCGCCCACACCGACCTCGCAAGAAAACTTGCTGCGCGAAGGGGTGAACCCGGATCATGTGACCGTGACGGGCAACACGGTGATTGATGCGCTGTTGTTTGTGCGGGATCGTTTGCAAAACGATCAAGCTTTGCGCGACGAGATGGCCGCGCGGTTTACGTTTCTAAACCCTAAGCGCCGGATGGTTCTGGTGACCGGGCATCGGCGTGAAAACTTTGGGCAAGGCTTTGAAAACATCTGTCACGCGCTGGCACAGATTGCTGCGCGCGAGGATGTTGAGGTGGTTTACCCTGTGCATCTTAATCCCAACGTGCGCGAGCCGGTTAATCGGATTTTGGCCGGGCATCCGCGCATTCATTTGATTGAGCCTTTAGATTATCTGCCGTTTGTGGCGCTGATGGATCGCGCGCATATCATTTTGACCGATAGCGGTGGCATCCAAGAAGAAGCCCCGTCGCTGGGCAAACCTGTTTTGGTCATGCGCGACACCACCGAGCGGCCCGAGGCGGTTGACGCAGGCACCGTGGCGCTTGTGGGTACGGATACGGATAAAATTACCAGCGAGCTTACCCGCTTGCTTGATGACACGGCGGCCCATAACGCCATGAGCCGTGCGCATAACCCTTATGGCGATGGTCAGGCCGCGCGGCGCATCGTTGAATTCTTGCGAGGTCTTTCATGATTGCACCGGTCAAACGCGTTTCGGTTATTGGTTTGGGATATATCGGCCTGCCCACAGCGGCCATGTTCGCCGCGCGCAAGATCAACGTGGTGGGGGTCGATATCAACCAGCATGCGGTGGATACGATTAACGCGGGCAAAATCCATATTACCGAGCCTGATTTGGATATGGTGGTCAGTGCGGCTGTGAACCAAGGGTTTTTGCAAGCGACGACAACGCCGGAACCTGCTGATGCGTTTTTGCTGGCGGTGCCGACCCCGTTTAAGGACGGCAATGTGCCGGATCTTTCCCATATTGAAGCGGCCGCCCGGATGATTGCACCTGTCTTGGCCAAGGGCAATTTGGTGATTTTGGAAAGCACCTCGCCCGTGGCTACGACGGAAAAATTGGCAGAATGGCTAGCTGAGGAGCGCGAAGATTTAAGCTTTCCGCAAACCGCTGGGGATTTTGCGGATGTGAACATCGCCTATTGCCCGGAACGGGTGTTGCCCGGCAAGGTTATGCAAGAGCTGATTAACAACGACCGGGTGATCGGGGGCATGTCGGCGGCGTGTTCGGCCAAGGCCATCGCGGTTTATCGCACCTTTGTGGAAGGTGAATGTATCGCCACCTCGTCGCGGGTGGCGGAAATGGTGAAGCTGGTGGAAAACGCATCCCGCGATGTGTCGATTGCCTTTGCCAATGAGCTGTCCTTGATTTGTGACAAGCTGGGGGTTGATGTTTGGGAAACCATTGGGCTTGCGAACCGTCACCCTCGCGTCAACATTCTGCAACCCGGCCCCGGTGTGGGCGGGCATTGTATTGCGGTTGATCCGTGGTTCATCGTGTCCGAAACCCCGGATGAAGCAAAGCTAATCCGCCAAGCGCGTGAAGTGAACGACAGCAAGCCAAATTGGGTGCTGAGCCAAGTGGATAATGCGGCGAAAACCTTGCAAAAAACCGGGGATGTGACCGTGGCTTGTTTTGGTCTGGCCTTTAAGCCGGACATTGACGATCTGCGCTCTAGCCCGGCTTTGGAAATCACCAAATCGCTCTGCGCGCGGAAGGGTCTGAAAATCTTGGCCGTAGAACCGAATGTGACGGCTTTGCCCGACGGGTTGGACGGATGCGCGGAACTCGTCAGCGCGGATGCCGCCCTGAGCCGTGCAGATATTGCCGTGATGCTGGTGGATCATACGCCGTTTAAGGCGATGGACCCGGATAGCTTTAAGGGCCCGATTATCGACACGAAGGGTATTTGGCGCCGATAAACGCGCCCTCCCCTTTTGTCCCCTGCTCTCTTGCCCGTTTGCAAGTGTTGAAACCTGCGCAAAATAACCTACATTTTCGCAGCGTCTAAAATTTGAAGGAACCCTGATGACCGATGTGCTTGAAAAAGAAACCTTTTCCTTTCAGACCGAGGTTGGCCAGCTTTTAGAAATTGTGGCCGGGTCGTTGTATTCCAATCGCGAAGTGTTCCTGCGCGAGTTGGTGTCCAACGCCTCTGATGCTTGCGACAAACTGCGCTATGCGGCTTTGACCGATGCGAGCCTGTCCTCTGGCGATGATTTTGCCATCACGCTGAACATTGATGCCAAGGCCAAGACGCTGTCGATTTCAGACAATGGCATCGGCATGAACCACCCGGATTTGCTGGAAACGCTTGGCACCATCGCGAAATCTGGCACGGGCGCGTTTATTGAGGCGCTTAAGGCCGAAGAAAAAGACGATGTGGGTCTGATCGGTCAATTCGGGGTCGGGTTTTATTCCGCCTTTATGGTGGCCTCCTCGGTGGATGTGCTAACGCGCAAAGCTGGCGAGGCCGAGGCTTGGCTGTGGTCATCGGACGGGAAAGGCGCGTTTAGCATTGAACCTGCAACGCGGGATAGCTGCGGAACCACGGTGACCTTGCATTTGAAGAAGGACGCCAAGGAATTTTCCGAAGAGGCGCGCATCCGGCATATCATTTCGACCTATTCTGAACATATCAGTTTTCCGGTGAAACTGGGCGATGAGACTTTGAATGCCGCGCAAGCGCTGTGGACGCGGCCCGCCAAAGACATCACGCAAGATCAATACGCGGAGTTTTATCGCGCCAGTTCCAACGCCTATGACGCGCCTTGGCATGTGATGCACAACCGGGTGGAAGGGGCGCTGAACCACACCAGCTTGCTGTTTGTGCCGTCCCAACAGCCGTTTGATCTGTTCGAGCCAGAGCGCAAAAGCCACGTGAAGCTCTATGTGAACCGGGTGTTTATTTCGGAAACCACCAAAGACCTGATCCCGGCCTATCTGCGCTTTTTGCGCGGGGTGGTTGATAGTCAGGACCTGTCGCTGAATGTGTCGCGCGAAATGCTGCAAAGCGATCCGCAGTTGGCAAAGATTAAAACCTCGATTTCCAAGAAAGTTCTGAGCGAGCTGAAAAAGAAGGCGACGAAAAAGCCGGATGAATATGCGGTGTTCTGGGCCAATTTCGGGGCGGTTCTGAAAGAAGGTCTGGTCGAAGAAATCGCGCTGCGGGATCGCATCTTAGAAATTTGCCGTTTTGCATCCACTGGTGAGGGCGCGCTTGTAAGCCTGGCGGAGTACAAAGAGCGCATGAAAGAGGGCCAAGAGGCGGTCTATTACATTGCGGGCGATGATGCGGGCAAATTGGCGCAATCGCCGCATCTTGAGGGCTTTAAGGCCAAGGGCGTGGAAGTCTTGTTGCTGTCAGATCACGTGGATGAGTTCTGGTTGCAGCACATCACCGAGTTTGACGGCAAGCCGTTCAAGTCGATCACCCGTGGGGCGGCGGATTTGGATCAGGTTGCCGAGGGCGGGGCCGAAAAATCCGACGAGAAAGCGGATGAGGCTGATCTATCTGCGTTGATTGCCGCGATAAAGTTGGAATTGGGCGAGGCGGTCAAAGATGTGCGCCCGTCAAAGCGCCTGACCGATAGCCCGGTGTGTTTGATCGCCGATGATGGGGATATGGACGTGAACCTTGAGCGGTTGTTGAAGCGTCACGGCCAGTTGGAACATGGCGCGCCAAAGGTTTTGGAACTTAACCCGCAGCACGCGATTATCGCCAAACTGGCAGAGCGGGCGACATCTGAAGATGGCGCTGGCGACAGCCTGTTGAACGATGCGGCCCGTTTGTTGCTGGACCAAGCGCGGATACTGGAGGGTGAGGTTCCGGCTGATCCGACCGATTTTGCGCGGCGGCTTGGGGCGGTGATGGCGCAGGCCTTGGCGAGCTAAGACGACTTGCGGTTGGAACAGGTGCCCCTAGTTGTTCAGCTTCGGGGCACGTCTTTTGTGCGCGCCAAAATATCGACACCAAGACAGTTCCAGAAATGCAAAAGGTCGATGAAAATCCAATTTTCTGCGAGCTTGTCGCCGTTGCGCCGATAAATATCGATCACCCGAAACTCGCCCGCCTTGTCGGAGGCTGGCATGCCCATGAACCCCCCTGTGGGGCGCGCGGTGAAATTGGGCCAGCCGAAAAACCCGCCGTAGTGACCTTCGGCAAGCCGGGCGATATGGCGCGTCTTTGAACGCTCGGCAAAGCCTGCGCGAAACGGGGCGGAATGTTGCTGGGCATAGCGCGGAATTGTGTAGGTCGCACCGATCCCTGCCGGTCCCCACCAGATCATGTCCTCATCCCACGTACGGCGCAGTTCTTCTTCGAGCGGCAGGCCCAATTGCCATTGCCCAAGATCGGTAATCATCGCCTCGATGGTAGCGAGGGTTTTTGCGCCTTCCGCCATCGGCTGGGCCTCAAAGAGCAAGCCGTCGTGGGTCATCGGCCCTGGCTGGACCAAATGCGCTGCCGTTTGCGGGGGGAACGGCTGCAATCCGGCCTGCATCATCAGATGGGGAATATCGAAATACATCGCGGTTTGAGCGATCTTGCCATTTTCAACCCGGTTAAATTCGCAATAGCGCAGGAAGGCCATTTTGCGAGTTGGCGCGATGCCAAGCCAAGGCGCATCGAACAGCCCCATCAGATGGCCCATAGAAACGACCCAAGTGCCACCTGCCTCTTGGGTGTTGGTACCTGCAAAAAAGATGTCTTGCCGCCGTTGTAGGGAAGTCAATGAACGGCGCAATGGTCCCCAAAATTCGGACGCGACCCTCGCAGCGTCCAATTCGTTGAACGGATGATAGCCGCGCCAAGAATAGTCCTGCGACATATGCGCGCCGATCACCGCTGCGATATCGGCGCCTTTTGCATCAAGGGCTGCATAGAAATCGCGCACAACAGCTTTTTCGGTTTGAAAATCAGCCATCTGAACGGCTCCCGTTTGTTGCCGGGCTTTGGCGCGCCCTGTTTTGCATACGATTGCAAAATCTGTTTGCCAAGACAATCCGAATCGTCGCATCATCCAAAAATCGGATGTGGAATGCACGTCCTAACAGGTGCGCAATGGCTGAAATCCAGCTGAAAAATCTCTGTAAGCGTTGGGGCTCTTTTGTGGGGGTCGACGACTTTAACCTTACCATTGCTGATCGCGAATTTCTGGTGCTGCTTGGGCCTTCTGGCTGCGGTAAAACCACCACGATGCGCATGATTGCGGGTCTGGAGGACGCCACGGAAGGCGAGATTTTGATCGACGGGAAAGTCGTTAACGATCTTGAGCCCAAAGACCGGGACGTGGCGATGGTGTTTCAAAGCTACGCGCTTTACCCCAATATGAACGTCTATGAAAACATCCGCTTTCC